>DASYUH010000091.1 GCA_036001465.1 Candidatus Polarisedimenticolia bacterium | reverse complement strand
CGCTCGGTCAGATCGAGATAGGTCTTGAGGGCGCTGCCGCTGGCCCGGAAGGAGCGCCGGAACAACTCCGCGATCTCGCGGCGGTCGAGGACGCCGGCGCGGTAGGCGTCGTGGATCTGCTGGCCGAGGAAATACCCCAGCTCGTGGATCAGGATGTTGCCGCGGCGCGGCTCGGAGCGGATGCCGGCCAGGATCTCGGGGGGGACCTCGTCGTACTTGTCGTAGTTCTGCTCGAATTTCTTGTGCAGCAGGATGAACTCGATGATGGTGTTGAAGTCCTCGTAGGAGAAGCGGGTCTCCCGCTCGATGGTCTCCTTGTCCTTGCGGTAGTACTGGTACAGCTCGGTCTCGAAGAAGTGGTTGCGGCTGGGGTCGAGGAGCTTGGAGCCGAAGAATCCGAGCGCCTCCTCCAGGACGCCGTTGTAGAACAGGTCGTGCTGCGGCATCTCGCGCGGGGCGTTCTCGTAGATCTCCCCCTTCAGCGTGAGGTTGATGAAGTGGGCCGCCTCCTCGCCGGCGTGCATCACGTTGAGCTGGCCGATCAGGATGGCGTTGATGCGCGGGATGTAGCAGGAGCCGCGCTCGGAGATGTGGCCGGTGATCTCGTGGATCTCCTCGTCGGTGAACTGGTGGCCGCGGAGGAGATGCTCGAGCTCTTTGTCCTCGAGGCCGGAATAGACGTCCGGATAGGCGTCGACCAGGAAGGTGCGGGACCGCCCGGGGCGGCGCACGACGTGCGTGTACTTGTCGATCCGCAGGAACCTCAGGATGGTGTCGATCATGTTGTACACGGTGGAGCTGAGATCGACGTCCCCCTCGTCTTCGGCGTCCCCCTTCCACACCTCGAGCGTCTGGCGGTACGCCTCGTACTTGGCGAGCGGGCTGGTGTTGAAATGGCAGAATCGGTCGGGCCCCAGGCTCACGACGTCGACCTGCTCCTGGCCCCGCTCGGCCAGCTGCCAGTAGATGTCCTCGAGGTTCTGCAGGACGATGACGCCGCGGCGCTCGAGCCCCTTGGCCTTGAGATTGGCGGTCACCTTGCCCGGCAGGTGGTTGCGCGCCAGATGCGATTCGCCGATCACGACGACGATCTTCGCGCCGGGCCGGGCCTGGACGATGTCGGCGACGCGCGCCGCGGCGTGGGCGTCCCGCTTGCCGATGTAGCGGAGCCCTTTGCGCGGCTCGCTGTCGATGCCGTAGACGGAGAGCCGGCGCTCGCGCGCCGCCTCGAAGATGCGCCGGAAGGACTGCCAGTCGTAGCCCCAGTCCAGGTCGTAGCGGATGCCCCGCAGGAACTCGGCGTCGCCGATCTCGTCGGCCATGTACCGGTCGAGGATCTTCTGGCTGCGGGCGTAGACCATCTCGACGCACAGGACCACTTCGCGCGATCGCTCGGCGATCTCCCGCAGCAGGCGGGCGGCGAACCCCTGGGACGCCGGCAGGGCGTGGTAATCGCCGATGTAGACGATATCGGCCTTGTAGCAGGCGACCACCAGGTCGTCGAACGAGGACGGCCCCTCGATGTGGGAGAACTCGTCGTGGAAGTCCCGGATGTATCTTTTGCGGGCGTTGCGATCGACGCCCAGGATGTCCCGCTTGAGGCGCGCGACCGTGGACCGCTGCAGGGCGATCTCTTCGCGGATCTGCGGGGAGGGCGTGGTCAGGGGAAGCTGGCTCGACATGGCGGGCTCACGGGCCGGACGTTCAGCGCGCCCGCGCGCGCCCGGGAACGGGAAGGATGCGAAGCGCGACGCTCAGTTGCCCTTGGTCTCCTTGTTCTTCTGATCTCCCTGCTCTCCGCCGCCGTGCATGGCCTCTCTGAAGTTGCGGATGCCGGCACCCAGTCCCTTGGCGAGCTCGGGAATCCTCTTGCCCCCGAAAATCAGGAGCAGAATGATGAAGATCAGTATCAGTTCAGGAACGCCGATTGGACCCATGTGTCTGGCCCCCCAAGCGAACCATCTTAGCCCCCGGTGGGGGGTTAGTCAATGAGCGGGGGTCCCCGGCGGAGGCAGGATGAGCCTCTTGTTCCCCTCGCGGCGCGTCACGCGCAGCTGGTCGAAATGCTCCAGAAGCGGGATGGCGTTCTTGCGGCTGGTCCCGCTCAGCTCCTTGAACTCGGAGATGTCGATCACCGGGCTTCTGTCCCTCTGCCCCCACAGGCGCTGCTTGAGGTCATCGATGGCACGGGCGTGGAACACCTTGCCGTCCGGGATCCGCACCAGCCGCCCGCGCGTCAGGAGCAGGTGGAACAGGCGCGCGACCTGGTTCGCGTCGGCCTTGAGGGCCGCCGCCAGGTCGTCCGGCTCGGGCGGGTTGGTCCCGGCGGCGGCGAAGCGTCCCTCGATCTGCTCCATGAGCGCCGTCTCGGGCCCGGACAGGGCGATCCGGTGCGCGGAGGCGGCGACCCGGTCCTTCTCCATCCGGATGGCGCCGGCGCGCACGAGGTCGGCCAGCATGAATTTGAAGACGTCGGGATGGGTTCGATCGAACAGCCGGGTGCGCAGCTCCTCACGCGGGAGCCCTTCCTTCAACGGCTCCTTCTTGTGGAACGCCTCGAGATCGGCCACGACGCGGGCGGACAGGGCGCGCCAGACCTCCCCCTCGACGTAACGGACGGCCGGCGCCGGCAGCGCCACGACCCGGCCGGACCGCACCATCTCCTTCAGCTCGCGGGCAATCTCCTCGGGATCGAGTCCGGTGAGGGACCTCAGGCCGCCCGAGTCGATGCCGGACACGCCGGCCTCGTCCAGCAGGGTCAGGATCCGGGTCGCGGGCGCCGGATCGGCCAGCCGCGCGAACCGCTCGCGCCCTCCCGGTGCCGACGGGCGCAGCTTGGGCGGCTGGTTGTGCAGAACGGTCCCCCCGGCGATCGTCACCGGGGGTGAATATCGGCGCAGGATGAACCGGTCCCCCGGCAGGGCGGCCACGGGGCTCTCGAGGCGCAGCTGGGCGAAGCCGCTGCCGCCGGGAGGGACCGCCTTGCCTTCGAGCAGCTTCACGCGCGCCATCGCCTCGAGCGTGCCGTGATGGAAGCGGACGCGCGCCATGTCCCGCAGCGGCGCCTCCGGCTCCGGCAGGACTTCGATCTCGACGTCGAGCATGGGCGCCGGCTTCAGGATGCCGGGCACGGTCAGGAGATGCCCGCGCTCGACCGCCCCGGCCTCGACCCCTTGCAGATTCACCGCCGTCCGCTGGCCGGGGAGCGCCTCCTTCGTCAGCTGGTTGAAGACCTCGATGCCGCGCACGCGGGCGGTGATCGCGTGGGGCAGGACCGCCACCTCGTCCCCCTCGCGGATCGTGCCGGCGATGAGCGTCCCGGTGACGACGCTTCCGAACCCCTTGATGCTGAAGGAGCGATCGACGGGCAGGCGCATCAGCCCCTGCGCCGGGCGGGGCGGGACCCGGGCGGCGAGGTCCCGCAGGGCCGATTTCAGATCGGCCAGGCCGGCGCCGGTCCGGCTGCTCACGGCGACGACCGGGGCCGACTCCAGGAACGACCCGGCGGCGAACTCCTTCGCCTCGAGCTTCACGAGATCCAGGATGTCCGGCTCGACCAGATCGCTCTTGGTCAGCACGATGATGCCGTGCCGGATGCGCAGCAGGCGGCAGATGTCGAAGTGCTCCCGGGTCTGCGGCTTGATCGACTCGTCGGCCGCGATGACCAGCAGGACGAGGTCGATGCCGCCGACCCCCGCCAGCATGTTCTTGACGAAGCGCTCGTGGCCGGGGACGTCGACGAAGCCGAGGCGCGTGCCGTCCTCGAGAACGAGGCTGGCGAACCCGATGTCGATCGTGATGCCCCGCTCTTTCTCTTCCTTGAGGCGGTCGGGGTCGGTGCCGGTGAGGGCCAGGACCAGGGCGCTCTTGCCGTGGTCGATGTGGCCGGCGGTCCCGACGACGATCTGGCGGGGGGTGCTCATGGCGTGAGGTCCTGCGGCCGGGTTACTCGCGGACCCGTTTCACCTTCTTGACCTCCTCGTCGTAGTACTTGCGGAACAGGAGGTCCCACTCGGCGCTGCCTTCCGGCAGGTCACGTCTCTGCGCGGCGATCTTGCGGCGGATCGCCTCTTCCATCTCGTCTTCCTTGATCAGCTCGGACTCGAGGATGTTCAGGATACGCAGGCGGATGTCGTTGAGGTCGCCCAGGAACTCGATCCCGTCGTCGTCCTCCATGGCGTTGATCAGGAGGTGGGACAGGTGGACGCAGCGCTCGTGGCTCAGCTTCACGAGATCACCAGCTTGCGGTCGCGCGCCAGCTTCGACTTCACCTTGCGGAAGAGCTCCTGGTAGTTGACCATGCCGCGGTTGATCTCGTCCGAGTAGTTCTTGAGGAGCTCGTGGACCTCCTCGTTCAGGCGCTCCTCCGCCTCCAGGTCGGCGGCGAACACCTGGGCCAGGAGATCGATCGCCTTCTCCGGGTGGTCCGCGGTGATCAGCTCGTCGCGGATCAGACCGCGGACGATCTTCTGGGACATCGCTTCGACCTGGTCGCGCGTCAGTCGCATGGGCCGCCCGTTTCCGTTGAATTCGTGCCGCCGCAGAATAGCACAAAAAAATTCCCCGCGTCGCCGCGGGGAATGGGTGGAGCCTCGTGACCCGGTCTCGCGCCGGCCTCCGAAAGGAGGCGGCCGGCGGTGCTCAGTGCGACAGCGTGTCCTTCTCCCGCATGCGCGCCGCGGGAATCTCGTCCGAGTGCGCCCGGCCGTTCCGCGCGGCCGTCAGCCCGTCGGTGCGCTGCTGGCGCGCGATCAGCTTGCGCAGGCGCTTCTTCGCCTGGTTCTCGATCTGCCGGACCCGCTCGCGCGACACGCCGAGCTTCTCGCCGATCTCCTTGAGGGTGAAGACGCGCCCCCCCTCGAGGCCGAATCGGTTGATGATCACCGTCTGTTCCTGGTCGGTGAGGCTGCGCAGGGCCATGCGGATCACCACCTGGCTCTCGTTCTTGATCAGCTCGTCCTCGGGATTGACCGAGCGGCCGTCGACCAGGTAGTCCGAGATGGGCGTGTCCTTGTCCTTGCCGACCTTGTCGTCGAGGGACAGCTCCCGCAGCTTCATCTGCAGGATTTCGTCGATCTTGGCGATCGTGACCCGGAGCTCTTTCGAGATCTCCTCCCGGTCGGCCTCCCGTCCCAGCTCCTTCGCCAGCATCCGCTCCGTGTTGCGGACGTTCCGGACCTTCTTGAGCTGGTAATTGGGGATGCGGACCATGGCGGAGTGCTGGGAGAGGGCCTTCAGGATCGATTTGCGGATCCACCAGATGGCGTAGGTGATGAACTTGGTGCCGCGGGAGGGGTCGAAGTGGTGGGCAGCCTCGATGAGGCCGATGTTCCCTTCGTTCAGGAGATCCTCGAAGGGCAGCCCCATGTTCTTGTACTCGCTGGCAATCTTGACGACGAAGCTGAGGTTGGACTTGACCAGGTCGTGATAGGAGCCGTCCTTGCCAACCATTTCGCCCATCCGGACGGCTATGGCGTGCTCTTCCTCCTTGGTGAGCAGCGGGAACTCGCTGATCTCCTGGAGGTACTTCGAAACACAGGAACTTCTTTCGAAAGAACGATTTGCCATCAGGCTCGTCCTTCTCCTTTTCCCCTCACCTGACCCGGTATGTCAACTTCTTTTCCCTTGACTTCGCTTTTGTAACGCCATACATTTAGGATAACTTTTTGTGGGTTCGACCGCGTGGACGCGGAGCCCCCTCATGAAGACGTTTTCGAAAGTCGCGTTCGGAGACACGTGCATCCTCCCGAGAGGCGCTTTCGAAATTTTGAGAGGCTACCGGCAGCGCGCTTGGTCTCGACGGTTTCATCAAGATATTGACGCGGCGAATGGTTATGGCTGTGTGAGCTGACGACGCAAGTATATGTTGGCGCGACAAGCGTGTCAAGAACTTTTTGGGTTAGCCACATTGGCATGAAGTACTTGGTTTTTCAGTCGTTTCGGACGGATCACACGGGATTTACCGCATGATGACGTCAAAATTCAAAAGACAGTCTTTGCTCGTAGGTTCCAGAATCCGGTCACTCCGGAAGGATCGGGCGCTCACGCAGGCCGATCTGGCCCACCGCATCGGCATCCAGCAGTCCGATCTGTGTCGCATGGAGAACGGCGAGTACAAGGTCAGCCTCGAGACGCTCTTCAAGATCCTGTCGATCTTCGAGATGAACATCGCCGATTTCTTCAACGAGGACGCGGGGGGCGCGGCGCGCGAGCGCGAGTTCGAGTTCCTGCGGCAGTTCCAGAAGCTCCCTCCGCGCGTGCAGGACGAGGTGCAGAGCTTCATCCAGTTCAAGCTGCAGACCGAAGACAGGGTCCGGGACGAGAAGGTCAAGAAGGACAACTGAGGAGCCCGAGATGGCCTCCGAACTCGAGACCAGGTACTCCGAGTTGACGGCTGAGGGTTCCTATCAGGTGCAGCAGGGCGAATACCGGGTGGCCGCGGGCCATTTCGAGTCCGCCCTGCAGCTGGCGCGCGAGATCGGCGACCAGTTCCTCGTCGACCGCGCCACCTGCAACCTCAGCACCGCCCGTCTCAACCTCGGGATGATCCAGGAGGCCGAGAAGGGCCTTCGCGAGATCCTGCTCAAGCACTCCGACAATCACATCATCTTCCTCGCCTCCTACAACCTGGCCAGCGCCCTGCGCAAGCAGGGGCGGCTGCAGAAAGCGCTGCTCTACGCCAAGCGATCCTTGCGGGCCTGCGAGTCGCTCGACAAGGTCGCCTGGACGGCGACCTGCCACAACCTGATCGCCAACATCTACATGAACATGAGCTACCTCGACGACGCCATGGCGGAGTACCGCTTCGCCCTGACGATCAGCCAGAAAGGGAACCTCGGCACCTTCACCCCGGTCGACTTCATCAAGGAGAACCTGGGCTACTGCAGCCTGCTCAAGAAGCGGTACCACCAGGGAATCGCCACGATCCTCGAGGCGCTGCAGATCTCCCTCGCCAATGGCAACACGCGCTGCCTCGTCGAGTGCTACCAGGACCTGTGCTTCGCCTACATGCAGCTCAAGGAGCTGAAGCGCGCCGAGGAGTACGGCGAGAAGGCGCTGGCGATCGCCACCGAGCGGGACTACAAGGACATCCTGAAGAACTGCTACTACCTCCTCGGCGAAGTGAACCTTTTGATGGAGAACGAGGAGCGGAGCGATTTCTTCTTCGACAAGCTGCAGGAGCTGTATCCGCACCTGCCGGTGCTGAAGCAGTTCCTCAGGACCTTTGACGTGAGCAATATCCTGAACCTGAAGAACCCCTTCTAGGAGCGGGGCCGTGGGCGGACGGATGAAGGCGAAAGCGATCGGGATCGGAAGCGCGGCGCTTCTGGGCCTCGTCGCATCCTGCCTGCCGGCCTCCGCCGAGCCCCGGACCGTAATGTCGGGCGACGGCAAGCTGGTCTCCGTATGGGAGGAGCGCGGTCGCGCCAACCCGGGGCGCGATGCCGTTGTGTCGTCGATCGCCTTCTCGGTGACCGACGCCTCCGGGACGCGCGTCGGCACCGTGCCGCCGACCGGCGACGCCGCGCGGGATTCGGCCCCCTTCCTCGCCACGGACGGCAGCGGCTCGCTGGTTCTGGTCTGGAGCCGGTTCGACGGGGTATACCGCAAGATCGCCTTCTCGCGGTTCACCGACGACGCGTGGACCAACTTCCGCTTCCTCACCTTCGGCCCGGGGAATGATGACCTGCCGCTCTTCGCGGCCGGCCAGGACGGCTCGTTCCTGTTTTATGTGGTCCAGCCCAGTCGGTTCTTCTACGCGCCGATCGATCTCGCCTCGGGAGTGCTCTTCGGGCCGCCGCGGGCGATCGACGTCCTGGGCCTGGGGCGGCAGAGGCCCAGGTTGAAGTCCCCCGGGAACGGCCCCCTTCAGGGAGTGACGGATGCCCCCGTCAACTGGCGGGGCTGCCGGGACGGCGGCTGTGCCGCCCAGCAGAGCCGGATCCTCCTGCCTGGAGGGGGGACGGTGCAGGGAGGGATCGACGCGCCGGTCGTGCTCCACTGCGTCAAGGCCCACGCGTGGGGCGTCGGGTCGGGCCATGGGTGCCGCAAGCAGGTCCTGGTTTTTCCGACGGCGGACGCCGGGACGGTGATGGTGGCCGAATTCCTGAACGGCCGGGTCAGTCTCCTGGCCTTCATGCCCGCTCCGGCTCAGGCTCCGCTACAGTTCGCGGATTTGCTCGCCGAGCGCTTCCTCCCGAACGCCTGCAACTGATCTCCGTCAGTGGAAAGGGTAGTTCTCGTCGTCCCGCATCACGCGGAAACGGCGGCGCCGCAGGCGCCATACGATGCCGTTCCAGAAATCCTTCAGCCTCCAGACGCGCTTCAGGTAGAGATAGCCGAAGAGCATCCCGCCCAGGTG
>DASYUH010000090.1 GCA_036001465.1 Candidatus Polarisedimenticolia bacterium | reverse complement strand
TCCCCCCTTGTGTGACATGAGCCGGCAAATCGAGGTGATCGGATGAGACGACGTGTGGCGCGCCCGAAGTTGGCCCTGCTGATGCTGGCAACCCTCCTGCCTTCCCTGGCGGCGCCCGGGGCGATGGCCCAGGAGCCGCCGGCTGCTCCACCTCCCGACGTTCCGGGAGGGACGGGGGTTCAGGAGAACCCTGCCGGATCGGCCTACGTCCTGTCGCTCCAGGACGCGAGCAAGGCCGCCCTGGAGAACAACCTCGACATCGTGGTGCGCGCCTACGACCCGCTGAGGAGCGAGGCCCAGGTGATCGCGGCCGAGGCGAATCTCGATCCGCTTCTCAGCGGGACCGCGAGCAGCAGCAGCACGCAGCGACCGTCCCCGTCGGCCTTCGTCAGGTCGAACCGGACCCATGATTTCCTCGCCTCGTTCGTGGACCCGCTCGTCACCGGCGGCCGCTACCAGATCGACCTGGAGGGCTTCGACAGCATCGCGGAGACGAGCTTCAATGCCGCCCCGACGCACGAGTACGACACCTCCTGGAAGGTCAGCATCACGCAACCCCTGCTGCGAAACCTGGGGCCCAGGACGACCAAGTCACTCATCGTGATCGCCCACCATGCCATGGAGATCAACCAGTCCCGGTTCCGCCAGACCGTGATGGACACGCTGTCGGCGGTCGAGAAGGCGTACTGGGATCTGAACTTCGCCCTCATGAACCTGAAGACCGGCCAGTCGACGCTGCAGCTCGCGCAGGACTTTCTCCAGCAGAACCGGATCAAGGTCAAGGTGGGGACGCTCGCGCCGATCGAGATCACCCAGGCCGAGGCCCAGGTGGCCGACCGGGAGGAGTTCGTGATCATCGCCGAGAACCTGGTGAAGACGGCCGAGGATGCCCTGCGAAGCGTGATGAACGTGCCGAAGGACTCCCCGCTGTGGTCGCAGTCGATCGAGCCGAGCGACCCGCTGCCCCTGGTCGAACAGAGCCCGGACATGGAGGCGTCGGTCTCGTCCGCGCAACAGAACCGCCCCGACCTGGAGCAGGCCCGGCTGGACCTGAGGACCAAGGAGACCGAGCTCGCCTTCCGGCGCAACCAGAGACGCTGGGGCCTGGACCTGAGGGGGGAGTACGGCAAGATCGGGATCGGGCAGGACGTGCCGGAAATCCTGGTCTCTTGCAGCCCCGGCGCCCTCGAGCCCGACACCGGCATCTGCCTGGACCCGACGTTCACGCCTACGGGCCGTGTCCTGGAACATGGATCCTACGGCGATTCGATCGAGGACATGAAGCGCGGTGCCAACCTGGACTGGCGGGTGTCCCTGACCCTCGGGATCCCGATCGGCAACCGGCAGGCGAAGGCCAGTTACACCGACTCGCAGTACGCCCTGTCCCAGTCGCAGCGGAACCTGGAGACGCTGGAGCTCCTGGCCCGGGTGCAGGTGCGGGACGCCGTGCGCGGCGTCCAGACGACGCTGAAGCGCGTCAAGGCGGCCCAGGTGAACGTCCGCCTGCAGAAGGAGAAGCTCGCCGCCGAGCAGAAGAAGTTCGAGAATGGCATGAGCACATCCTTCCAGGTTCTGCAGTTCCAGACTGATCTGTTCGGGGCCGCGAGCCGGGAGAATCTGGCGCTGGTCGATTACAACAAGGCGCAGGTGGAGCTGGAGCGGGTCCAGGGGACGCTCCTGCACGCCAGAAACGTCGAGCTGCCGGGCCAGGACTTCAGGCGGAAGATGCCGTTCCGGCCGAGGACCGGTGTGGACGACGCCCCCACGGTCGATTCGGAGGAGCGCCCGCCCGAGTCGGCGAGGCTCCCCCATGAGTTCGTGTTCGACGGCCGCCGGCTGGTGGCCACGGGGGGCCAGTCGCTGGCTCCATGAGCCGGCCGACCGAGGCCCGACCCGGGGCGGCGGAGCCCGGCTGGCTCCTCCCCCTCGCGCTGGCCGGTCTGGCAAGCCTCCCCCTCCCCGGATGCGGCGGAGGCCCCCGGCCGAACGTCCTTCTGGTCGTGATCGACACCGGGCGGGCCGACCGCTTCAGCTTCAACGGCTACGCGCGCCAGACCTCTCCTGAAATCGCGATCCTGGCCTCGGAAGGGGCAGTGTATGAGCAGGCCCGGACCCCGGCCCCGTGGACCCTTCCGGCGCACGCCAGCCTGTTCACGGGCCTCTACCCCTCGGCCCACGGGGCCGATTCCGGCCACCTGAAACTCGATGATCGCTACCCCACGCTGGCCGAGGCCTTCCGGGGCGCCGGCTACCGGACCGCAGGCTATGCGGCCAACCCCTGGGTCGGCCGGCAGTACGGCCTCGACCGGGGGTTCGACGGGTACGAGGAGCTCTGGAAGGGGAAGCCGGCGTGGGAGCCCGACGCCGGCGCGGGCCGGGTGAACGCCCGCGTCACACGCTGGCTCGAGTGGCGCAGGAGCACCCCCGCAGCGCGCCAGCAGCCCTTCTTCATGTTCATCAACTACCTCGAGCCGCACCTGCCGTACGATCCCCCGGAGCCGGAGCGCACCCGCATGCTGTCCCCCGGGGCGGACCCCTTGGCCGTCGAGAGGCTGCGCCGCTTCAAGCATCCCGACGAAGTCAAGTTCGTCCTGGGCCTCGGCGGCCTCGGGCCGGCGGACCTCCCCCTGCTCTCGGACCTGTACGACGGAGAGATCGCCTACGTCGACCGCCGGGTGGGGGAGCTGGCCCGCCTCCTGAGGCAGGAGGGGCTCCTCGACGACACCGTGGTCGTGGTCACGTCCGACCACGGAGAGGCGATAGGGGACCACGGCTTTCTCGACCACAAGATGAATCTCTACGAGGAGCTCCTGCGCATCCCCCTCGTGGTGCGCTATCCGCGGGCGGTCCCCGCCGGTCAGCGGATCGGCCAGCCGGTGATGCTGCAGGACCTCTTCCCCACGCTCCTCGAACTGGCGGGGATCCGGGGGGGCGGTCAGGGCGCGCCCGGAACGCCTGGATCCGAGGCTGTGCCGCTGCCGGGCATCCGCGGGATCGTGCCCGCCCCACGGCGAGCGGCCCCGGCCCCCGGACCGGATGCCTCCGATCCGGACGTCCTGGCCGGCGAATTCGCCCGGCCGATCCAGTTCCTGGAGATCATCCAGCAGCGCTTCCCGGAGGCGCGCACCGCCCCGTGGGACCGCGCCCTCGTGGCCTTCCGGGTCGGCCGCGAGAAGCTGCACTGGGCCTCCGACGGCCGCCACCGCCTCTACGATCTGGAGAAGGACCCTCTGGAGAAGGACGATCTCGCCCCGTCCCGCCCCGAGCGCGTGGCCGCCCTGGCCGCCCGGGTCGAGACCTGGCTGCGGCGCCCCGCCAGCCGTCCCCCGCTTCGCCTCCCCGACCCGACCCCCTCGCCCACGCCGACCGGCCACTGAGGCTCTCCGGCCGGCGAGGGGGGGCGCAGCGCGCCAGGCCTCATGCTCGGCGACGGGACCACCCAGACCCCCCAGGCTCCACGACTTGCCTCGAAATCGGCCCGCCACGCTGCGCCCCCCCTCGCCTGCTGAAGAGCCCTCACCGCGGGTCGGCGCGCGAGCAGCGGTCAGGCCAGGCGCCAATCGGAAACGGCCGGCGGGGCGCCGATCGGGCGTCGGCACCAGGTCCGCGAAGGCGGGGTCACCGATGAGCGCGGAGGGGGCGGGGAGGGGTGCGCCGATTTCGAGCCGCGCCATGCGGATCGGAAGGGCTGGGTTGTCCTTCGCGTGCGAGCCATGAGGCGCACCCCTCCCCGCCCCCTCCGCGCTGACCGGGGGCAACAGCCCCCCGCGCGTTGACAGGCCGAAAAGCCGGGTGCTAGCATGACGGCCTTCATTCGAGCCAGGACGCGTTTCGGGGCGGCCGTGCTTGTGAAAAAAGTCACGAATTAACGGGCCGGCGGCGCCGGGTGTGGAGAGAGGGCATGATCGAATACGTTCCGATCGGCCTGCAGCTGGTGTTCGCGTTCCTGCTGGCGGGGGGGATGCTGGGGCTGTCCTCCCTGGTCAGCCGCCGGTCGAAGAGCCGGACCGACCTGAGTCCGTACGAGTGCGGCGTCGACCTTCTCGAGCCGGGCGGCAGGCGCTACACCATCCGCTTCTACATGGTGGCCATGCTGTTCATCCTGTTCGACATCGAGGCCGCCTTCCTGTACCCGTGGGCGACGGTGTTCAGGGACCTCGGGCTGCCGGCCTTCTTCGAGATGGCCATCTTCATCGCGGTCCTCCTGATCGGGTTCCTCTACTGCTGGCGGCGGGGCGCTCTGGACTGGGACTAGTCAGGCTGGGCTCCTGGGGAGACGGACGTGGAAGGCCCCTTCATTGAACCGCACCCGCCGCGCGCGGCGGTCGATCGCCTGGGAGAGCGCTTCCCCGGGGCGGTGCTCGAGGTCGTCGAGTTCCGGGGGGAGCTGACGGTCGTCGTCCCGAAGGAGAGGATCGTCGAGATCGCCCTGTTCCTCAGGGACGACCCATCGACCGCCTTCGACATGCTGACCGTCGTCACCGGCATCCACATCGTGGGCCGCGAGCATGATTTCGAGGTCCTGTATCATCTTTACTCCCTGACCAGGAACCACCGGCTCCGCATCAAGGTGCGCCTGCGCGAGGGGGAGACGGTGGACAGCGTCACACCCGTCTGGCCCGGGGCGAACTGGCCGGAGCGGGAGGTGTTCGACCTGGTGGGCGTGCGTTTCCACGGCCATCCGGATCTGCGGCGCATCATCATGCCCGAGGACTACACCGACCACCCCCTGCGCCGCGATTTCGACGTCGAGGGGGGGCCGTCGGAGATCCGGCCGGGAGGCCGGCGGGCGTCCCCGGGCTTCCGCGACATGGAGAGCGTCTAGACATGGGGCCACCGTCCATGCGCCCGGACCCGCCGGAGACGGAAGACGCCCTGCACGGCGACACCATGACCGTGAACATGGGACCGTCGCATCCCTCCACGCACGGTGTGTTGCGCCTGGTCCTGACGCTCGACGGCGAGACCGTGAAGGCGGTGCAGGCGCACGTCGGCTACCTGCACCGCGGAATGGAGAAGATCGCCGAGGGGATGACCTACAACCAGTTCGTCCCGTACACCGACCGCCTCGACTACCTGGCCCCCCTGTCCAACAACGTCGCGTACATCCTCGCCGTGGAGAAGCTCCTGGGGATCACGGTGCCGCCGCGGGCGCAGGTCATCCGGGTCATCTGCTGCGAGATGGCGCGCATCTCGGCCCACCTCCTCTGGCTCGGGACCGGGGCGCTCGACCTGGGGGCCGCCACCGTCTTCTTCCACACCTTTCGCGAGCGCGAGACGCTGTACAACCTGATCGAATCCCTGACCGGGGGGCGGCTGACGACGTCGTACACCCGGGTCGGGGGGCTGTCGCGCGACCTGCCGGAGGGATGGGCGGCGCAGCTGGATGATTTCGTCGGCTCGTTCCCGAAGGTCCTGGACGAGCTCGATTCCCTCCTGTCGCGCAACCGGATCTGGATGAAGCGCACGCAGGGAATCGGACGGATCAGCGCCCGGGACGCGATCGCCATGAGCCTGACCGGGCCGAACCTGCGCGGCTCGGGAATCGCCCACGACCTGCGCAAGACCGAGCCGTACAGCGGCTACGAGGCCTACGACTTCGACGTGCCGATCGGCAAGGAGGGGGACGCCTACGACCGGTACCTGGTGCGCCTCGAGGAGATGCGCCAGAGCGTGCGCATCCTGGACCAGGCGCTGCGCCGCCTGGCGGACGGGCCGATCGCCGTGGACGATCCGAAGATCACCCTTCCGGACAAGGAGCGGGTCCTCACCAGCATGGAGGAGCTGATCGAGCAGTTCATGCTGGTGACCGAGGGGATCAAGGGCCCTGTCGGAGAGGTGTACCACGCCATCGAAGCCCCCAAGGGGGAGCTCGGCTTCTACATCCGGAGCGAGGGGGACAAGTCGCCGTACCGCCTGCACATCCGCTCGCCGTCGTTCATCAACTTGCAGGCGATCGAGAAGCTGGCGGTCGGCGGGCTCCTCTCCGATCTGATCGCCGTGGTCGCCAGCCTCGACCCCGTGATGGGCGAGGTGGATCGGTGAGCCTTCCCGTCCGCCCCGAGACCGACCGCCGGATCGACGATCTCCTGGCGCGCTTCCCGCAGAAGGGATCGGCGCTCCTTCCGGCCCTGTACCTGGTCCAGGAGGAGAAGGGGTGGGTCTCGGAGGCCTCGATGGAGTACGTGGCCGGGAAGATCGGGCTGTCGCCGGCGTTCGTCTCCGGCGTCGTGTCGTTCTACACCATGTTCCACCGGCAGCCGGTCGGCCGCCATCACGTCCAGATCTGCCGCACCCTGCCGTGCGCCCTGCGCGGCGCGGACGCGCTGATGGCCCACGCCGCGAAGCGACTGGGCGTGAAGGACGGCCAGACGCGCGCCGACGGGGCCTGCTCCCTCGCGTCGGTCGAGTGCCTGGGCGCCTGCGACCGGGCCCCGTTCGTGCAGATCAACGACCGGGACTTCGGGCCGGTCGACCCGTCCGGGCTGGACGAGATCCTCAAGAGGCTGGAGTAGGACCCATGGCGTTCGAGCCGCTCCTCACGCGCAACATCCACCGGGAAGGCTCGGAGTCCATCGACGCCTACCTGGCCTCCGGCGGCTACCAGGGGCTGAGGCGCGTCCTCAAGGAGTTCACTCCCGAGAAGTTCGTGGAGGAGGTGAAGACCTCGGGGCTCAGGGGCCGGGGCGGCGCCGGCTTTCCGACCGGCATGAAGTGGGGCTTCCTTCCCAAGGGCCGGGAGAAGCCGCGCTACCTGTGCGTCAACGCCGACGAGAGCGAGCCGGGCACCTTCAAGGACCGGCTCCTGATCGAGAAGGACCCGCACCTGGTGCTGGAGGGGATCATCGCCTCGGCCTACGCCATCGAGTGCAACCTGGCGTTCTTCTATATCCGCGGCGAGTTCCATCAGGGGTGCCGCACCTTCGAGAAGGCGATCGCCGAGGCGCGCGCCCGGGGCTTCCTCGGGAAGAACATCCTCGGGAGCGGCTTCGATCTCGAGATCATCGTCTACCGGGGGGCCGGCGCCTACATCTGCGGGGAGGAGACGGCACTGCTCGAGTCGCTCGAGGGGAAGCGCGGCTACCCGCGCATCAAGCCGCCGTTCCCGGCGGTCGTCGGCCTGTACGGCTGCCCGACGATCATCAACAACGTGGAGACCCTGGCCAACGTGACCCTGATCGCCGAGCGCGGCTCCGCCTGGTTCGCCGGGATCGGGCGGCCGCCGAAGAACACCGGGCCGAAGCTCTTCTGCATCTCGGGGCACGTGAAGCGCCCCGGCGTGTACGAGGCGCCCCTGGGCATTCCGTTCCTGGAGCTCCTGAACGAGCGCGCCGGCGGCATGCTCCATCCGTCCCGGCCGCTCAAGGCGGCGGTCCCCGGAGGTTCGTCCATGAAGATCCTGCCGGCGTCGAAGTGCGACGTCCTTCTGGACTTCGACTCGCTCGCCGCCGCCGGCACCAGCCTCGGCTCGGCCGGCGGCATGGTCATGGATACCGGCACCTGCATCGTCGGCGCGCTCCTGAACCTCGCGCGCTTCTACGCCCACGAGTCGTGCGGGCAGTGCACCCCATGCCGCGAGGGGACCGGCTGGCTGGTCAAGATCCTGTCCCGCCTCGAGCGGGGGGACGGTCGGCCGGAGGACGTCGGGCTGCTGGCGGACATCGCCTTCCGGATCGAGGGGAACACGGTCTGCCCGTTCGGCGAGGCGATCGCCTGGCCGGTCGATTCGTACGTGAAGGCGTTCCGGGAGGAGTTCGAGGACCACGCCCGGCGGAAGGCCTGCCCGATGCGGGCCGCCGCCGGGGCCTGAGGGAGACGATGAGCGATCCGCAGTCGCTCCAGCCGAGACTGAGCCCGCCGCCGCACCAGCCGAACGTGCCGGCGCCGGGCGCCGCCCCCGTTCCGGGCGCCGCCCCGGCGATCCCCCCGACCGGCCCGGACGAGGTGGCGCTTTTGATCGACGACCGCCCGGTGGTGGTCCGCAAGGGGGCGACGGTCCTGCAGGCGGCCGAGAAGGCCGGGATCCTGGTGCCGCACTACTGCTACCACCCGGGCATTAGCATCGCCGGCAACTGCCGCATGTGCCTGGTCGAGATCGAGAAGATGCCCAAGCTGCAGATCGGCTGCGCCACGGCCGCGGCGCCCGGCATGGTCGTGCGCACGAGCAACGACCGCGTCAAGGGAGTGCGCGCCGGGATCCAGGAATTCCTGCTGATCAACCACCCGCTCGACTGCCCCATCTGCGACCAGGCGGGGGAGTGCCGCCTGCAGTCGTACGAGAAGGACTACGGCAGGGGATTCAGCCGCTTCGCGGAGGAGAAGGTCCATTTCCCGAAGCGCTACGACATCGGCCGGAGCGTGCTGTTCGACGCCGAGCGCTGCATCAAGTGCACGCGCTGCATCCGCTTCTGCGACGAGGTCAGCAAGAGCCACGAGCTGGCGCTGTTCAGCCGCGGCGACCACACCATCGTCGGCGCCTTCCCCGGCCGTCCGCTGGACAACCTGTACTCCGGCTGCACCGTGGACGTCTGCCCCGTGGGGGCGCTGACCTGGAAGCCGTTCCGCTTCAAGGCGCGCGTCTGGTTCCTGAAGAACGTCCCGTCGGTCTGCGCCGGCTGCGCCCGCGGCTGCAACGTGAACGTGGCGACGTTCCGCAATCGCATCCACCGGATGACGCCGCGCGTCAACGCGGACGTGAACGACTACTGGATGTGCGACGCCGGCCGGCAGTCGTACGAGACCCTCTACGCCCGCCCGCGCCTCGAGCAGCCGATCGTCCGCCCCCTCCCCGCGTTGCCGGGGGCCCCGGAGGGCCCGCGGCCGCCGGCGGAAGCGGACTCGCCGTGGGACGGGGCGCTCGACCGGGCCGCGGCGCTCCTGCGTGAGGTGGCGAGGACCGGCGGCAGGGATTCCCTGGCCGCCATCGTCTCGGCGCGCCTGTCGCTCGAGGACCTGTACGTGGCGAAGCGGGTGCTCGGCGATCTCGCCGGCATCCCTCGCCTGGCGATCCCCTCCCACGAGGAGGGGGAGGACGACCACCTGCTCATCCGCCGCGACAAGACCCCGAACGGCCGGGGCGCCGAGCTCCTGGGCCTCGGCGCCCCGTCGTCCTCCCGCGTCAGGGAGATCCTGGACGACGTCGCCTCCGGCCGGGTGAAAGGGGTCGTCGTCGTGGGGGAGGACCTGCTCGCCCTCCCCGGGATCGCGCCGCCCCTGCTCGACCGGCTCGAGGCCCTCGTCGTCATCGACTGGTGGAAGAGCCCGACGGTGGAGCGCGCCCACGTGGCGCTCCCCTCGTGCGGCTACGGCGAGTTCGACGGGACGGTGGTCAATTTCCAGGGGCGGGCGCAGAGGCTGCGCGCGGCTCTCCGGCCGCCGGGGGAGGCCGACCCCGCCTGGCGCATCCTGCGCGACCTCGGGCGGCGCTTCGGCCTGGCGAACGAGTACGCCTCGGCCCCGTCGGTCTTCGACGAGATCGCCGTCAAGGTCCCCGCCTTCGCGGGCCTGACTTTTCGCGCCCTGGGGGATGCCGGCGCCCCCGTCTCCGGCGCCGCCGCGCCCCGCTCCGCGGGCGCCCCCAGGGCGGGGGCCTGACATGGACCCGGCCGTCACGCGGGTCCTGGTCGAGAGCTCGGTCAAGATCGCCCTGTTCTTCTTCGTGGTCCTCACGGTCATCGCCTACATGACCTGGGTCGAGCGCCGCGTGTCCGCATGGATCCAGGACCGCCGGGGGCCGAACCGCGTCGGGCCGTTCGGCCTCCTGCAGCCGCTCGCCGACGGCATCAAGTTCCTGTTCAAGGAGGCGATCGTCCCGCCGCACGTCTACCGGCCGGTCTACCTGCTGGCCCCGATGCTGATCTTCGTTCCGGCGCTGGTGACCTTCTCGGTCGTGCCGATCGGGCCGGCCGTGAGCCTGTTCGGCCGGAAGGTGGCGCTCCAGATCGCCGACGTGGACAACGGCATCCTGGTCATCCTGGCGTTCGCCTCCATGGGCGTGTACGGCATCGCCCTCGCGGGCTGGTCGTCCCAGAACAAGTACTCCCTGATGGGCGGGCTGCGCTCGTCGGCCCAGCTCATCTCGTACGAGCTGGCGATGGGGATCGCCATCGTCGGCGTCCTGATGGCCACGGGGTCCCTGCGGCTGAACGACATCATCACGCACCAGATCGAGCACGGATGGAACGCCCTGTACCAGTTTCCCGGCTTCCTGATCTTCGTGGTCGCCGCGTTCGCCGAGACCAACCGCCTGCCGTTCGACCTGCCCGAGGCGGAGACCGAGCTGGTCGCGGGGTATCACACCGAGTATTCCGGCATGCGCTTCTCGATGTTCTACATGGCGGAGTACGCCAACATGATCACCGGCTCGGCCCTGGCCACGACGCTCTACCTCGGCGGCTACCACGTGCCCGGCCTTTCGGCCCTCGGCCTGCCGGAGGCCGCGGCGGCGCTGGTGCAGGTCCTGGCCTTCGGCGTCAAAGTGGGGTTCTTCCTGTTCGTCTTCGTCTGGGTGCGCTGGACGCTGCCGCGCTTCCGCTACGACCAGCTGATGAACCTCGGCTGGAAAGGGCTCCTGCCGATCGCCCTGGCGCACGTCCTGTGGGTGTCGTTCCTGGTCCTCGTGGGCCGGGGATGATGGAGGGAGACGTGGTCGTCCGCCTGCTCCTGGGGCTGATCCTGATCGTGGTCGCCTTCGCCGTGATCCGCGCCCTGGCGCCCGCGCGCACGGTCCTCGCGGGGGCAGTACTCGGCGCCGGCGCGGTCGTGCTCGTGGCGCTCAACCCCGGAGCGCTCGCCAGCGTCGAGTTCTGGGCCGGGCTCGTCGGCTTCGCCGCCATCCTGTCGGCGCTGATGATCGTCATCCATCCGAACCCGATGGTGTCGGTCCTGTTCCTGATCGTCAACCTGTTCTGCGTGGCCCTCTTCTACCTCATCCTGAACGCGCAGTTCCTGGCCGTCCTTCAAGTCATCATCTACGCCGGCGCCATCATGGTGCTGTTCCTGTTCGTCGTCATGCTCCTGAACCTGAAGGCGGAGGAGGGGCTGCGCGCGGGGGGCGGGCCGCAGCGCTACGGCGCGATCGTCCTGGGCGGGCTGTTCGCCGGGCTGCTGTTCGACGCGATCCGCCACCGCGGCCCGCAGCCCTACTTCGATCCGGGAACGTTCGACTCGGGATTCGGGACGGCGCGCGACCTGGGCCGCCTCCTGTTCACGCACTACCTGTTCGCCTTCGAGGCGGCGTCCCTTCTCCTCATCGCCGCCATGATCGGGGCCGTCATCCTGGCCAAGAGGCGGCTCCGCTGATGCGCGTGGAATTCTTCCTGCTGATCGCGGCGCTGCTCTTCACCATCGGGTGCGTGGGGGTCCTGGTGCGGCGCAACGCCATCGTCATCCTGATGTGCATCGAACTGATGCTGAACGCCGTGAACCTGACCTTCGCCGCCTTCGCGCACGAGGGCCAGTCGATGACCGGGCACGTCTTCGTCTTCTTCGTCATGACGGTGGCGGCCGCCGAGGCGGCCGTCGGGCTGGCCATCGTCATCGCCCTCTTCCGGCGCCGCCGCACGACCGACATCGACGACGCCAGTCTCATGCGCTGGTAAGGACCCGATGATGCTGCAGCTGCTCTGGCTCATCCCGCTCCTGCCCCTCGGCGGCTTCGCCGTGAACGGCCTCCTGGGCGCCCGGTTCCTGCCGCGCCGCGCCGTGGCGATCGTGGCCTGCGGGTCGGTGCTGGGGGCGTTCGTCCTCTCGGCCGGCGCGATCCTGGAGCTCGGCAGCGGCGCGCGCTTCGCGCAGACGCTGTTCGAATGGATGCCCATGGGGCAGACACCCGGCGGGGACGATCTTTCGGTGAGCTGGGGGTACGCGCTCGACCCGCTCTCGGCCGTGATGATCCTGATCGTGACCGGCGTCGGCTTCCTGATCCACGTCTACTCGATCGGCTACATGGAGCACGAGTCCCGGGCCGGGTTCGCGCGCTTCTTCTCGTACCTGAACCTGTTCATGGCGATGATGCTGACGCTCGTCCTGGGGGCCTCGCTCCCGGTCGTGTTCGTCGGCTGGGAGGGGGTCGGCCTCTGCTCGTACCTGCTCATCGGGTTCTGGTACGACCGGATGTTCGACGCCAAGGCGAAGATGTCCTGCGCCGACGCCGGACGGAAGGCGTTCATCACCAACCGCATCGGCGACGTCGGCTTCGTCCTGGGAATGCTGATCCTGTTCGCCTCCACGGGGACGCTCGACATCCAGGGGATTCTCGAGAGCGCCGGGTCGATCGACCCCGCGATCGGTGCCGCCGCGGCCCTCCTGCTCTTCCTCGGGGCGTGCGGCAAGTCGGCGCAGATTCCCCTGTACGTCTGGCTGCCGGACGCCATGGCCGGCCCGACCCCCGTGTCGGCCCTCATCCACGCCGCGACCATGGTGACCGCGGGCGTGTACGTCACCTGCCGGATGGCGCCGCTCTACCTGCACGCCCCCGGCGCCATGATGGTCGTGGCCGTCGTCGGCGGGCTCACCGCGCTGTTCGCGGCGATCATCGGCATCGCCCAGGACGACATCAAGAAGGTTCTGGCCTATTCGACCGTGTCGCAGCTCGGATACATGATGCTGGGGGCCGGCGTGGGGGCGTTCTCGGGCTCCATATTCCATCTCATGACGCATGCCTTCTTCAAGGCGCTCCTGTTCCTCGGCGCCGGCTCGGTGATCCATGCCATGTCGGGGGAGCAGGACATTCGATTGATGGGGGGCCTGCGCCGCCACCTGCCGGTCACGCACGCCACGTTCGTCGTCGCCGTCCTGGCGATTGCCGGGATCCCGCCGTTCGCCGGCTTCTTCAGCAAGGACGAGATCCTGGCGGGCGTCCTGAGGGCCGGCGGCGAGTCCACGCCCTTCCTGGCGATCGGTCTGTGGGTGCTGGGAATCCTGACCGCCGCGATCACCGCCTTCTACATGACCCGGCTCTACCTGCTGGTCTTCGCCGGCGAGTCGCGCGCGCCGGAAGAGACCCGCCGCCACCTGCACGAATCGCCCGCCTCCATGACTCTGCCGCTCGTCGTCCTGGCGGCCGGGTCGGCGCTCGCCGGGTTTCTCGGCGTGCCGGAGCTCCTCGGCGGCGGCCTCCTGCCGAACTTTCTCGAGCGCTATCTCGCGCCGGTCTTCGAGGCCGCCGGGTCGGCGTTCCCGGGACACGCGGAGGGGGCCGCGCTCCCCGAAGGGGCGGCGCTCGGGATCGCGCTTCTCGCCTCCCTGGCCGGGATCGCCGCCGCTTGGGCGGCCTATCGCCGCGGGCCGCTTGCGACCGGCGCCGTCGAGCCGAGGGGGCTGACGGGCGCCGTCAAGAACCGGTTCTATGTGGACGAGGCGATCGACGCGGTCGTCCTGGCCCCTTACCGCGGGCTGTGCCGCGTGGCGGCGGCGGTCGACGAGAAGATCATCGACTGGCTGGTGAATTCCGTCGGCGCGGCCACCGACCTCGCGAGCCAGCTGGGCCGTCTGGCCCAGACGGGGTACGTGAGGAACTACGCCTTCGTCTTCTTCCTCGGGACCATCCTGGTCCTGGTCTTCGTGCTCCGATGAGCTTCGACGATCTCTCCGGGCTGCTGCCGATGCTCCTCCCGGCCGTGGGGGGCCTCCTCATCCTGGTGATGGTGGCGCTCGGGCTCGACCGGGACATCCGCTGGCCCGCCATCTACACCATCCTGTTTCTCCTCGTGTCGGGAACCCAGGCGGCGTCGCTCCTGGCGCGCGGGTACCGCGACGAGCTCTTCGACGGGGCGATCCGGGTCGACCCGCGCGCGCTGGCGTTCCACCTGATCTTCGTGATCGTCGCCGGGCTCACGACGCTGTCCTCGGCGGGCCACCTGCGCGCCGAGGGGCAGGCGCACGGCGAGTTCTTCGCCCTCATCCTGTTCTCGGTGACCGGCATGTCGATCATGGCGTCCACCGAGAGCCTCCTGACCCTCTTCCTCGGCCTGGAGATCCTGTCGATCTCCTTGTACGTCCTGGCGGGGTTCACGCGCGATCGCGTCCACGCCATCGAGGGGGCGCTCAAGTACTTCCTGCTGGGGGCGTTCTCGACCGGCTTCCTGCTGTACGGCATCGCCCTGTTCTACGGAGCCAGCGGCCGCATCGACCTTCCCGGGATCGCCTCCCACCTCGCCACGGAGCGCGGCGGCTCTCCCGACCCCATGGTCCTGGTGGCGGCGGCACTCGTCCTGATCGGCCTGGCCTTCAAGATCGCCGCGGTGCCGTTCCACTTCTGGGCGCCCGACGTCTACCAGGGATCGCTGGCGCCGGTGGCCGGCTTCATGGCCGCCGGCACGAAGGCGGCGGCTTTCGCGGCCCTCCTCCGGGTCCTCGACGTGGCGCTCCACGGCAACCAGGTGGGAGCGCGCTTCGGCGCCGTCCTGCACGGCGTGGCGATCCTGACCATGGTCTCGGGCAACGTCCTGGCCCTCGCGCAGCAGAACATCAAGAGGCTCCTGGCCTATTCCAGCATCGCCAACGCCGGCTACCTCCTGGTCGCGGTCCTCAGCGGCGGCTCCGACCGGCGCGGGAGCTCGATCGTCCTGTTCTACCTGGCCGCCTACGCCTTCATGACCATCGGCGCCTTCTCGGTCGCGGCGCTCGTCGGCCGCGCCGGCGAGGGGGATCAGGGGTATTCCCTACCGGCGTACGCCGGCCTGTCGCGACGGAGGCCCTGGCTGGCCGCGGCGATGGCGCTCTTCATGCTGTCCCTGACCGGCATCCCCCCGACCGGCGGCTTCATGGGGAAGTTCTACGTCTTCAAGGCCGCGGTCGACACGGGACAGTTCGATCTGGCGATCGTCGGCCTCCTCTCGTCGGTCATCGGCGCGTTCTACTACCTGCGCGTCGTCGTGCAGATGTACGTCCGCGATCCGGGCCCGGAAGGGGGCCCCGCCTCGCTCGAGCCGGCGGAGGCGCTGGGGATCACCATCGCCGCCGCGTCGACCCTGTGGATCGGTCTCTTTCCC
>DASYUH010000089.1 GCA_036001465.1 Candidatus Polarisedimenticolia bacterium | reverse complement strand
GAGCATCTTCCGAGGTTGTCATGGCTCCCGCCAGGAGACGACGGAGGCTGCCGACGCTGATCGATCGCGGGCTCGGCCTGCTCGAGGTGGTTCTGCCGGTCGGAGCGGCGGACACCATGGTCTCGACCCTGCCGGATGGACAGCGCGACTCGGGCGGGTTCTGGTTCCCGCAGGGCTACGATCGACCGGCCGACATCTTCACGCCGCAGCAGAGAAGGCTCCAGGCCAAACAGCGCCAGGTCCAGACGCGGCGGCTCAATTCCCGCGCGCGGCCCACCATCATGATCCCGGGGTCGGAGGGGACGGCGGCGGCCGATACGTCCCTTTCGCGGCCGCACGCGCCTCCCCAGGAGCACCCCGATGTGATGACCGGGGCCGCCTGCGGCACGGAGTTGCCCCTGGTTGACAGGTCGCTGCCCCTTCCCACCCTGTCGCTCGAAGCGGATCCGCTCCCCAGCCGGATCGACTCGCGCACCCCCCGGCCCGCCACCCTCCCCCATGGCCGACCGCCCCTTGCCGACGATTCCGGACTCCGCGCCCAGGCCCTGCGGGGCGTCGTTGACTCGCCCAAGGGTTCCGATTAACATCGGCGCCCATGCCGGCAGCACAGAAAATCACTCCCGGCCGACTCTACATCGGCGGACAGTGGGTTGACGCCGTCGCGGGCGGCACCTTCACGACGGTCAACCCGGCGACCGAGGAGCCGCTCACCACGATCGCCGAAGGGCGCGCCGAGGACATCGATCGCGCCGTCCAGGCGGCGCGCCTCGCCTTCGACGGGCCGTGGGCCAAGGTGTCGGCCGCGGACCGGGGGCGGTTTCTCTGGAAAATCGGCGACTTGATCGAGTCGCGCCTCGCGGAGATCTCCGAGGTCGAGAGCCTCGACTCGGGCAAGACGATCACCGAAGCGTCGCGCGTCGACGTGCCGATGGCCGCCGACTGCTTCCGCTACTTCGCCGGCTGGGCCACCAAGATCGAAGGGGAGACCGTCTCCGTCCGCGCCCCGACCTTCAACTACACGCTGCGCGAGCCTCTCGGCGTCGTCGGCCAGATCATTCCGTGGAATTTTCCCGTTCTCCTGGCCGCGTGGAAGGTGGCCCCGGCCCTGGCCGCCGGAAACACGATCGTCCTGAAGCCGGCCGAGCAGACCTCCCTGTCCGCCCTCCTCCTGGCGCGGATCGCCGAGGAGGCCGGGCTGCCGCCGGGCGTGCTGAACGTCGTGACCGGGTTCGGCCCGACGGCGGGCGCGGCCCTGGTCGATCACCCGGGGGTCGACAAGATCGCCTTCACCGGCTCGACCGCCGTCGGTCAGGAGATCATGCGGCGCGCCAGCGGCACGCTGAAGCGCCTGACCCTCGAGCTGGGGGGCAAGTCCCCCAACGTCGTCTTCGCCGACGCCGATCTCGAGGCCGCGGCGCGCGGCGCCCAGAACGGCATCTTCTTCAACAAGGGGGAGGTCTGCACCGCGGGCTCACGGCTGTTCGTCGAGGAGCCGGTGCACGACGCGCTCCTGGACAAGCTTACGGCCTCGGCCGCGCGGCTGCAGCAGGGGGACCCGCTCGACCCGAAGACGCGCCTAGGCCCCCAGGTGAGCGAGGCGCAGATGAAGCGGGTCCTGTCCTACGTCGACAAGGGCCGGATCGAAGGGGCCCGGCTGGTGACGGGCGGCGCGCGCGCTCCCGGGAAGGGGTATTTCGTGAAGCCCACGATCTTCGGGGACGTGCGCAACGACATGACGATAGCCCGCGAGGAGATCTTCGGGCCGGTCCTGTCGGTCCTGCGCTTCCGCGATCTCGAGGAGGTCGTGCGCGCGGCGAACGACACCCCCTACGGGCTCGCCGCCGGCGTCTGGACGAAGGACATCAAGAAGGCGCACCGGACGGCGCAGCTGCTGTGCGCCGGGACCGTCTGGATCAACACCTACGGTCTGTACGACAGCGCCATGCCGTTCGGCGGCTACAGGATGAGCGGCTTCGGGCGCGAGCTCGGGCATCACGGCCTCCTGGAGTACACCCAGACCAAGTCCGTCTGGGTCGACCTGTCCTGACGCCCGCCCGGGGAGCGACGTCGCCCATGGCCGAGACCCTGGTTTCCCGAAGGACCGAGGACGGCATCATGGTCCTCGAGCTCGACGCCCCCCCCGCCAATACTTACAGCTACGAGATGATGCGGCAGCTCGACGACGCCATCCTGGCCGCCCGCATGGACGACGCGGTCCATGTCCTCGTGCTGCGCGGCGCGGGTGAGACGTTCTTCTCCGCCGGCGCCGACATCCGGATGCTGAAGACCGTGACGCCGCGGTTCAAGTACTCCTTCTGCCTGCACGCCAACGAGACGCTGAACCGCCTGGAGCAGACCCCCAAGCTGGTCATCGCCGCCCTGAACGGCCACACCGTCGGCGGCGGATTCGAGATCGCCCTGGCGGCCGATCTGCGCGTCGCCCGCCGGAACGGCGGCAAGATCGGCCTGCCGGAGGTGACTCTTGGTGTCCTGCCCGGGACCGGCGGCACCCAGCGCCTGGCCCGCCTGGTCGGGCAGGCGCGGGCGCTCGAGCTGATGGCGACCGGCCGCACCATGTCGTTCGACGAGGCGGCCGCCCTGGGACTCGTCACCCACGTCTTCGAGCCGCAGAACTGGTGGGATGCGGTCCTGGCCTACGCGCGGCAGTTCTGCCCACCGGGCAAGGCGGCGAAGGCGGTCGGCCTCATCAAGCGGAGCGTCGTCTCGGGGGGCGCGATCCCCTTCCTCGAGGCCCTGGCCCTGGAGCGGGAGCTGCAGCAGCAGCTGTTCGAGTCGGACGACGCGCGGGAAGGGCTCGACGCCTACCTCGAGAAGCGCCCTCCCAGGTTCAGGGGCGTCTGAGCCATGAGGACGGGGACCGGCGCATGAAGGCGGTTCTGATTCGCGGGCACGGTGGGATCGAGGCGCTGGAAATCGCCACTCTGCCGAAGCCCAGGGCCGACGCGGGGCAGGTCGTGATCAAGGTCATGGCGGCCGGCATGAACCACCTCGACACCTGGGTGCGGCGCGGCCTGCCGGGGATGACCTTTCCCCTGCCGATGGTCCTCGGATCGGACGCGTCCGGAGTCGTCGAGGAGCTGGGCGAGGGGGTCGCCGGCCTGGAACCGGGCGAGCGGGTGTTCGTGTCCCCCGGCTACTCCTGCGGGCGCTGCCCCGACTGCTTCGCGGGACACGATCCGCTGTGCAAGGACTTCGGCATCATCGGCGAGCACCGGAACGGCACGCAGGCGGAGTATGCCGTCCTTCCCGCCGCCAACGTCATGCCCCTTCCGGAGGGCGTGTCGTTCGAGGAGGGGGCCGCGTTCGCTCTCGTGTACCTGACAGCCTGGCACATGCTGGTCGAACGGGCGCGGGTGCGCGTGGGCGAGGATGTCCTGGTGCACGCCGGGGGGAGCGGGGTCGGCACCGCCGCGATCCAGATTGCCCGCCTGCATGGAGCGCGGGTCTTCGCCACCACCTCGTCCGACGAGAAGGCGGCGCGACTGCGCGAGCTCGGCGTGGACGCGGCGATCAATTACCGCACCGGCGATTTTCTTCAGGAGGTCCGCCGGCTCACCGGGAAACGGGGCGTGGACGTCGTGGTGGACAGCGTCGGCCAGGACACCTGGGACAGGAGCCTGAAGGCGCTCGCCCGGGGGGGCCGCCTGGTCACCTGCGGCGCCACGTCCGGACACCAGGCGGCGACCGATCTGCGCTTCGTCTTCTCCAAGGGGCTGTCGATCCTCGGCTCGACCATGGGCAGCCGCGCCGAGCTCGCCCGGGTCGCCGCGCTGGTCGGCGACCGTCGCCTCAAGCCGGTGATCGACCGCGTCCTCCCCCTGGAGCGCGTCGCCGACGGGCACCGCGCCATGGCCGAACGCTCCCTGTTCGGCAAGATCATCCTCAAGCCATGACGGCGCGACGCGCTCGCACGTCGCCGCGCCCGGGGCCAGGCCGGAAGAGCGCCGCCGGCGCGACCCGCTTCCGCACCATCCGCCTGGAATCGCGCGAGGGGATCGCCGTCGTCACGCTCGATCGTCCCCAGGCGCGGAACGCCATCAGCCAGGACGTCGTGGACGAGCTGCGCGCCGCGCTCGGCCTCCTGGCGCGCGACCCGGGGACGAGGGCCCTGATCGTCACCGGCGCGGGAGCGGCCGTGTTCGCCTCGGGCGCCGATATCCGCGAGCTGCGGCAACGGGGCGCCGCCGACGCGCTGCGCGGCATCAACTCGAGCCTGTTCCTCGACATCGAACGGTTTCCCCTGCCGACCATCGCCGCCGTGAACGGCTACGCGCTCGGGGGCGGCTGCGAGCTGGCGATCGCCTGCGATCTGCGCATCGCCTCCGAGTCGGCCCGCTTCGGCCAACCGGAGGTCGGCCTGGGGATCATCCCCGCCGCCGGGGCGACGTACCGGCTCCCCCGCCTCATCGGCTCCGGGAGGGCGAAGGAGATGATCCTGACGGGCCGGATCATCGACGCCCCCGAGGCGCTGCGCATCGGCCTGGTGAACCGTGTCGTGCCCGGCGACCGCCTTCTGGAGGAGGCGCGCTCGACCGCCGCGCTTATCGCCCGCAAGGGGCCGCTGGCGGTGCGGGCCGCGAAGCTCGCCCTTCAGGCCGCGCTCCACGGGACGGACGCGGGCCACGCCGCCGAGCGCCTGGCGCAGGCGATCCTCTTCGAGTCGGCCGACAAGCGCGAGGGGATGACCGCCTTCCTCGAAGGGCGGCGGCCGCGATTCAAGGGGCGCTGAGGGGCGGCGGGCACCGGAAACGGGAGATCACATGATCACCGACGCCCACCTCCACGTCCAGCCCTGGCGGCAATTCAAGCCTGGCGCCCTCGAGCGGATGACGGCCGGGCGCCGCGATCTCGACCGGATCCATCGTCTGTTCGACGACCCGGCGGCGTTCCTGAGGTTCCTCGACGAGCAGGGGATCGACCGCGCCGTCCTGGTCAACTACGTCAGCCCCGACGTCATGGGCTTCACCGACGCGGTCAACGAGTTCGTCGGGGGCTTCTGTCGCGGGCACGAGGATCGCCTGGTGGCCGTCGGCGGCGTCCACCCGCGGCTCGATCCCGATCCGGCCGGATCGCTCGAGCGGATCGTCGAGACCCACGGCGTGCGCGTGCTCAAGCTGCACCCGCCGCACCAGCATTTCTTCCTGAACGCCTACCGCGACGGCGGCGAGCTCCCGCGGCTCGCCGCGCTCTACGAACGGGCCCAGGCCCTGGGCGTGCCGCTGATGGTCCATACGGGCACGTCGATCTTCCCCGAGGCGCGCAACAAGTACGGGGATCCGATGGCCCTCGACGACGTGGCGGTCGATTTCCCGGGCCTCAAGATCATCATGGCCCACGGCGGACGGCCGCTCTGGATGGAGACCTGCTTCTTCCTGATGCGCCGCCACGCGAATCTGCACATGGACATCTCCGGCATCCCGCCGCGCTTTCTCTTGCGCTACTTCCCGCGGATCGAAGAGATCGCCAACAAGACCCTGTTCGGAACCGACTGGCCGAGCCCGGGCGTCGAAAGCCCGCGCCGGAACCTGGACGCGTTTCGCGCCCTGAATCTCGCGCCGGAGGCCCAGCACGCGATCCTGGAAGGAACGGCGGAGACGATCTTCGCGCGGCGCTGACGGGGGATTTCAGGCTTCGGGAATGCCCGTCCCCTTGGGAGGGCGATCGAGGGAAGGCGCGCCGTCCGGATCGCCGCCCCAGACGACGCTCGGATCGTGGGGAAAGAGCTCGAGCAGGCGTCCTCGGTCGGGCTCCGCCAGCTTCAGGAACTCGATGCCCACGGCGTAGCCGATTCCAGTGTCGATGTTCGCCCGCACCGAGGCGACGCGGCCGGTGGCGGCGATCGGCTTCTCTTCCGTGTTCCGATAGATCAGAAGCGCCAGCTGCTCGCCGCCCCGGATGCGGCTGAGCGTGTCGAACCCCATGCCCCCCTCGCTCACCGCGTTCGAGTACCCCAGGAACTCACGGATGAACCGGCCCCTCGCCACCGGCAGGACCACCGGGTAGCGCGGGAACTTGCGGAGCCGCATCCCGAGCATCGCCGTGATCGTCTCCTGCAGCACCTCGGAGGAGATTGAGGCGTCCAGGACCTCGTTGCACCCGGCCTGCCTGAGGGCGGCCGCCTGAGCAGCATCGTGGGCGATGGCCAGTATGGGGATGTCGCGGGTCCTTTCGTCGGCCCGCAGCCAGTGGCACATCTCGGCTGCGGGCGCCTCGAACCCGTCATCGGACAGGACGATCAGGTCGGGACGATCGGTGGCGGCCACATCGAGGAGGACGGAGGCGGTACCGGCGGAAAGGGCTTTCAGGCTGGCCCTGGCGAGGAAGTGAGGCCTCCCGCCGTCGATCCGGGACTGGATCGGGTCACTCCACAGGACTTGCTTCACCACCGGGCTCCCTCGCCCCGACGCGGTCCACCCCGCCGCGCGCTCCTCCCGTCGAGAGAGTAGCACACTTGCTCCCCTGCCCCGAAAAGCCTCGAACTGATCACGGCGACCCTCCCGGTGTCGAGTTGCGGGCCGGGGCGGGCAGGCGGAAGGGGCGTCCTCGGCCACAGGTGGCGGGGCGCCGCGCCCCGCCACCCGTGACTAAGGAAGGGCCTTGCGCCGCCCGGGGTCAGGCCCTATTCTTGTGAATCGTGATCGGGAGACCCGCGTGATCCTTGCCGCGTTGCTCAGCAGCTACCCCCGCATCGGCGACCGCCAGGACGAGCAGGTCCTGCGCCGGGCGATCCAGCGAGCCGACCGCGGCGAGATCTCCCCGGCGGAGGTGGCGGCGGCCGAGGACGAGATGACGCGACTCGCGATCGCCGAACAGGCGGCGGCCGGAATGGACATTCTGACCGACGGTCAAGTCCGCTGGCACGACCCGGTGTCGCACGTGGCGCGCGGCCTGGCCGGATTCCGGATCGAGGGACTGCTGCGCTACTTCGATACCAACACCTACTACAGGCAGCCGGCGGCGTCCGGTCCAATCGGCCGGGAGAAGCCGTTTCTCGTGGACGCGTACCGCTTCGCCGTGGGCGCGGCGGCGCCGCGTCCGGTGAAGGCGATCGTCACCGGCCCTCTGACGATGGCGAGGCTGTCGCGCGACACCCTGAGACGCGGCCCGCGCGACCTGACGCTTCAGATCGCCTCGGCGCTCAACCGTGAGATCCTCGACCTCGAGAGGGCGGGGGCAGGCCTCATCCAGATCGACGAGCCGGCGATCGCCCGCTATCCGGCGGATGCACCCATCCTGCGTCTCGCGATGCGGCGCCTGGTGACGGGGCTCACGACGGCGCGCATTCTCCTGGCGACGTCGTTCGGGGATGCGACCCCGCTCGTCGACGACCTCGCGCTTTCCCCAACCGACCTGATCGGGCTCGACGTCCGCGCGGCGATTGGCGAAGGGGACGCGGGCGCCTTCGCGACCAGGCTGGCCGGCGCCATTCCAGGGGAAACCGGCGTGGCGCTGGGAGTCGTGGATGGGCGGAACACGCGCCTCGAGAGCGCGGACGCGACGTACGAACGGATCGCCCGTCCGATCCTGCAGGCGCTCGCCGCCGCGGGCGGGCCGAAACGCGCCATCCACTTGACGACGAGCCACGGCCTCGAGTTCCTGCCCCGCGACGTGGCGCGCGCGAAAATGTCCATCCTGGCGGCGGTGCGGGACCGCGCCCGGCAGGAGTTTCCATGAACGACGGCGCCGTGACCGCGAATCCCGCCCTGGGCGAAGAGCTCCTCCTCCCCCTCAGCACGATCGGCTCGTTCCCCAAGCCGGAACGCCTGACGAAGGCGCGGGCCGGGTTCTCCAGGGGGGAGGTCCCCGAGGACGAGCTCAGGCGCATCGAGCGTGAGGAGACCGTGGCCTGTATCCGCATGCAGGAGGGGCTGGGGCTCGACCTCCTGGTGGACGGCGAGATGTACCGCGGCGACATGACCGCGTATTTCGCCGAGAACCTCGAGGGATTCCGCATCTCGGGGCTGGTGCGCTCGTACGGCAATCGCTACTACCGCAAGCCGGTCGTCACCGGACCGATCCGCTGGTCGCGGCCGGTGACGGTCGAATGGTTCCGCTTCGCGCAGGCCCAGACCGGCAAGCCGGTCAAGGCGATCCTCACCGGGCCCTACACGATGATGGACTGGTCATTCGACGATCACTACGGCTCGCGCGAGGCGCTGGCGATGGCCCTGGCCGAGGTGATTCACCAGGAGGCCGCGGCCCTGGTCGAGGCCGGCGCGCGCTACGTGCAGATCGACGAGCCGGCGGTCTCGGTCCGTCCGGACGAGATCGAACTGGCCATCCGAGCCATGGCGACGGTGACCGGCGGCCTCAAGGCCAGGACGATCACCCACATCTGCTACGGCGACTTCCCCGCCATCTATCCGCGACTGCTCGACCTGCCGGTCGACCAGTTCACCCTGGAGCTGTCGAACTCGGATCTCGGGCTCCTGTCGCTGTTCAAGACCTCCCCGTTCACCAAGGAGCTGGGGGCCGGGGTCCTGGACGTTCACACCCACGCGATCGAACCGGTTGACGTGGTGAAGGAGCGGATCACCGCGGCGCTCGCGGTCGTCCCGGCGTCGCGCCTCTACGTCAACCCCGATTGCGGTCTCAAGACGCGCTCCCCCGAGCAGGCGGAGGCGAAGCTCAGGAACATGGTCGAGGCAACGCGCGAGGTCCGGCGCACCCTGTGAGACTCCGCGGGTGTCTCTACGGGGCCGCGCCGCAGGTGCCGTTCGGCATAGGGCGGCGCAGGCCGCTGCCGGCGCGGCCGGGGGAGCCCTCGCCGCAGGCATCGCTGGCCGTGATGAGGTAGTAGCGGTCCGCCGTCCCCGTCGGCATGACATCGAGGAAGCGGTTGCCGGCGCCGTCGGTCGTCCCTGTCACCCTGCAGAGCAGCGGCGCGTGCGAGTACCAGCTCCCGATCGTCCCTTCGTAAATGTTGTACGCGGGGACGGTCGGGCCCAGGTCCTCCCAGGTCAGGCGAAGGCTGGATCCGCTCTGCGCCACCGTGACGGGATGAAACGACCCGGGCAGGGACACCGTACCGGGCGGCCCTTGCCCGAAGGTGATGCCGCGCAGGCCCGGGATCTGCGGCGAAAAGGGCGCCAGCCGGTCGGCGATGCCGTCGTTGTCGTCGTCGGGGAGCGCCACTACGCGGTTTCCCGCGTCTACGACGTACAAGACATCGGCATCATCGACGGCCATCCCCGAGTAGAAGTCGAGCGCGAGGCCGGTGGCGAACACCGTGATCTCGTCGGCGATCCCGTCGCCGTCGGCGTCCAGCAGTCTCTCGACCTGTCCCAGCCAGATGTTGAGCGCGAAGACCTCACCTGGACGGCGGGCCATCATGTTGCCGTAGGACGCCGCGCCGGCCAGGAATTCGCTCGATACGTCGGCGTCGCCGTCGCCGTCGAGATCGCGGTAGGCCAGGATTCCGCCCATGTCGTCATGCATCCAGTCGAGGACGTAGAGCGTCCCCGTTTCGTCCATGCTCAGAGCCAGATCCGACTGCGGGTCCTCCGTGAACACGGTCGTCTGGTCCGCCTTGGCGTCGCCCCCCGTGTCCCTCTCCTCGTAGACCGTGCCCGTCCCGAGCTGCCCCGCCGTGTACAGGTATTCGACGCCGCCACGCCGCGCGGCGGCGGCGACGCGCGCATCGGGAGCGGAGGTGTTGATGAGCAGTGATCGATCGGCGGTGAAGTCGCCATTGTCGTCCCACAGACCGATGATGTTGGAGCCGGTCGTTCCGACGCAGACCCCTCCGTCCCGCCTCGAGTTCAGCTGTCCCAGGCCGCTCCCGGCACCGGAGACGAATTCCGTCTGCCCTTCGAAAGATAAATCGCGGTCGACGTCGGAGAGAGCGTAGACCGCCCCGAGAGTGTCCGAGGCCGCGTACAGGACCCTGCCGAGACAGGTTCCCGCGCGCACCTCCGGCACGGAGCAATGGAGCGTCATCCTGTAGTCGCCCACCGTGCGAGCGTCCGTGCCATTGAAGCCGACGTCGTTGAAGGATGCGACCGCGACGTAATAGGTCCCGGGCGTGAACAGATCCACTGCGAGGATCGGATCGAAGGAGATGGAATTGTCCACGAACGCCACCAGGTTGCCGGCCGCGTCGAACACGCCGACGATCGGGTCGAGGGGCGAGCCGCTGCGTGCCGCGTTGACGTCGGCGACCACCGTCGTGCCGGATGTGACCGACAGCGCGTAATAATCGACGTCGCCGCGCGGCACGATCGAGGACACGACCGCCTGCTCACAGGCAATCGGAGTGGCGGAGGCGCGCGTGTTGTTCGGCTCGTTGGGATCGGGGGTCGCGACGTTGGTCAGGAAATCGATTCCGCTGACGGTCTGGCCGGCGGCGACGGACACCGCCACCCGGTCCGTCGCCACGTCGAACCCCGACTCGGTCGGCCCGTCGTAGAACTCCCAGGGGAACGTCGTGTCGAACCCGGTGAAATGGGTGTTCACCTGGGTGAACGGGTTGGTCCCCCCGGCCAGGGGCTCGATCCGGACATAGTAGCTCCCGGGCGGCAGGCCGACGATCTTGTACTCCCCTCCCGGACCGCCTGCCTGCACATCGGAGATCACCCCCACGACCGGCACGTCGGGCGCCGCGGTCGACACGGCGACCACGTGCGCCCCTTTGACCTTGTCGAAGGTGGCGCCGTTCAGGACGCGCCCCGAGATCGTCCCGGTCGTCGAGGTCAGCGTGCTGTTCGGATAGATGAACGACGCGCCCGCGATGTCGTCCTGGGACAGGCTGCGCCCCTGAATGGTATGCGTGCCGTACGGATACATCGTCGCCTGGTAGGTGAAGTCTCCCGACGAGAATCCGGAGACCTCGAGACCGCTCGTCCCGAAGCGCCCCGCGACGGCGCTGTGCTCCAGGCCGATGCAGTGGCCCATCTCGTGCGTGGCGATCTCCCCCATGTCGAAGGTGCCTGAACCGAGACTCTGGTTCGGGTTGGCGGGCGTGGACGTGCTGAAGGTGTACAGGCGCTCGTTCATGATGATGTCGCAGTCGATGATGCGTCCGTCCCCCCCGACGAAGAAGAAGGAAATGGCGATGGCGTTTCCGATCAGATTGGTGTTGTCGGTCTCGGCGAAGTAGAGCCGGTTCACGCCGTCGTTGCTCTGACCGGCGGCGGCATCGATCGGGCTCGCCAGATTGAAACGTGCCCCGTCGGTGATGGTGATGTTGGAGGTCGGGATGGCGGTCCAGCTCGCCATGCTCGCCACCAGGGCCGTGAGGTCCGATCCGTCGGTGATCCGGAACGAGGCGTCCTGCTCCAGGCGCAGGGTCATGGCGCTGCCCGCCTGGAACAGGCCCAGATCGCCGAACCCGACGTCCACCAGGTTCGATTGCACGTAGGCGAACGCCCTGCCGGCCCCCGCGGCCAGAACCACGACGAGCCCCGCCGCCACGAGGGCCCCCGTGACCCGTCGCGGCGCCTCGCATCCGGCCCTACGGCGTCCGGAACGCGACCCGGCCGAATACTCGGACAGGCTTCCAGGTCGCGGTGCGATCACGGGGCGCCTCCCGCGGCCCCGGCGGCGACCAGTCTCTCGACCTCACGCAGGAACTGCCGCAGCTCGGCCGGCCCCTTACCGGCACGCTCCGGCCCGACCGGCCGGCCCTGCCGATCGAGATAGAGCGATCCGGACGTCCGGTCCTCGACCAGATCGCGCCCCGTCCGCGGATCGCGCCGGACGCTCATCCTGCCCAGGTTCCAGCCGACGACGGCATGGAGCGACGCCACGCCTGGCGCCTGGCGTGTCCGACTCCCGCTCGCCGTATCCGGCCGCCTCTCCCCAGCCGGCTCGAGGAACAGCACCACGCGTTCCCCCGGGCGGAACACCGGCGCACCGGACGCGATCATGGTCTGGTCGCCGACCCGGCCGCCGGGCGTCTCGACGATCACTTTGTCTCGAGGGCTTCCCTTCAGGGAGGTCTCGACCGATACCGTCGTGCGGGTGACGATCATCCGGCCGTCGGCGCTCCAGGCGCTCTGGGCGGACTCGACCGTGCCCAGCACGATCACCTCGGCCCCGCCGGTGATCTCCTCCAGGCTCATCCACGGCAGGACGGCCGCCGCGACCCCCGACGCGGCCAGCAGGGCGAGGAGCAGGAGACCAGACGCGAACCTGGTTGAATTCAAGAGGTTACTCCCCCAGACCGCGGAAATATACGGTGATGCCCCGGCCCGGACAACGGCGCCTTGGCGCGAATGTGCGGCTTGGGCGCAACGATCGCGCCTAGGCGTTATTCTGGCGGTGGTTGACGGTCACGACCGTGTGGATGCCGCCCCGCACGTTGAAATCGCCAATGACCGTGATCTCGCGGGGATCCAGGAGTGCGACCAGGTCGTCCAGGATCCGGTTCGTGACGTCCTCGTGGAAGTGGCCTTCGTCGCGGAACGACCAGAGGTACAGCTTCAGCGACTTCAGCTCGACGCACAGTCGGTCGGGCGTGTAGCTAATGCGCACCGTGGCGAAATCGGGCTGGCCGGTGCGCGGGCAGAGGCAGGTGAATTCGGGGCTCTCGAACGAGATTTCGTAGGGCCGCCCTGGTCGGGGGTTGGGAAAGGTCTCGAGCGCCCGCGTTGGTCTGGTCGGCATCTCGGCCCCTACTGTCCCGGGGGCGAGGGGGCGGACGGCGCGCCGGCGGGAGGGACCGCGGCGGGCGGCGGCGCCTGCACCGGTCCCAGCGCGGTCTTGAGGAAGTCCTGCGTCCGAATCCAGGCGTCGTTGCCCAGGCTTTGATCGTAGTCGGCGCGCGATTCGTCGAAAAAGGCGTGCGCCATTCCCTGATAAATAATGATGGTCGCCTGCTTCCCCGCCGCCTTGAGGGACGCTTCGAACTTCCTGGCCTCCTCGACCCGGACGACCATGTCATCCGTTCCGAACACGCCGAGGACCGGCACCTGGATCGGCATCACCGACTCCGGCGTGGTCTCGACGTGACCGTAGAAGATCACCAGAGCCTGCACGTCCGCGGCCTGCAGGGCCGCCGACAGGGCCACCCGTCCGCCCATGTCGAAGCCGACCAGCGCGATCGGCCTGCGCGCGGCGCCACCGTCGAGGCTTCGAAGATAGCCGATGGCCCCCTTGACGATGGCGACCGCCCGGCTTCCGTCGAGCCGATCCATCAAGTCTTTCGCCAGGCCGTAGTCGCCTCCCAGCCTGCCGCGATACAGGTCGGGCGCCACGGTCAGGTAGCCGAGCCCGGCGAAGCGGTCGGCGACACCCTTGGTGTGGGCATCGAGCCCCCAGAAGTGGTGCACCACGACGATTCCGGGCCGACCGTCGAGGACGGCCGGCTTCGCCAGATAGGCCCTGACCGACTCGCCGCCGACCTCGTAGGTGATCGTCTCGCCCGCGGCCACGGCCGTGGACACGCGCGCGGAAGCCAGGATGAACGCCAGGGCCAGGGCCCGCTTCAGGGAAAGCATGCGGGAAATTGTAGCACGCGGCGCACGGGTCACCTGGGGAGCGGGAACCACCACGGTTTGATCGAGCCCTCGATGTCCCAGTGGACGTGCTTGGTCTGCTGGAACTCCTCGAGCCCCTCCTCTCCCAGCTCGCGCCCGAGCCCGGACATCTTCATCCCTCCGAACGGCCCGGCGGGGTTGTCCACCAGCGGGTCGTTCACCCACACGTTCCCCGCCTCGATCTCCTCGAAATACCTCCGCACCCTCCGGGCATCGCGGGAGAACAGGGTCGCCCCCAGTCCGTAGGGGGAATCGTTCGCCAGGGCGAGCGCTTCGTCAAAGGTCTCGAACGGCAGGATCGGCGCGACCGGGCCGAAGATCTCCTCTTTGAAAAGGCTCATGCCGTGGCGCGCGCCGGACAGGACCGTCGGCTCGTAGAACCATCCCCGGGCGTGCTGTGGCGGCCGCCGGCCGCCGGCCACGACCTTCGCCCCCTCCCGGATCGCCAGGGACACCCGCGCCTCGACCTGGTCGCGCTCGCGCGCACCGATGAGCGGGGTCACCTCCGTCCTCTCGTCCATGCCGGGGCCGACGACCAGCTGCTTCGTCAGGGCGGCGAAGCGCTCCAGGAACTCGCCATGGACCGGTTTCTCGACGTAGATCCGCTCGGCGCTGGTGCAGACCTGGCCGGCGTTGAGGAACGCCGTCCAGGCGACCGCCCGCACCGCGGCCTCCAGATCACAGTCGGCGCAGACGATCGCCGCGTCGCTGCCGCCCAGCTCCAGGTGCAGCTTCTTGATCCGCGGAGCGCCCAGCCTGTAGATCTGCCGGCCGACCGCCGTCGATCCGGTGAAGGCGATGCACGGAACGTCGGGGTGCTGCACCAGCGCGTCCCCGACCTCGCCGCCGGAGCCGGTGATGATGTTGACCACCCCCGGCGGCAGATGGTCGAAGACGCGGTGCAGGTCCAGGGTCAGGAGCGGCGTCTGGGAGGCCGGCTTGATCACCACCGTGTTGCCGGCCGCCAGAGCCGGAGCGACCTTCCAGGCGAGGAGCATCAACGGGTAGTTGAACGGGACGATGCAGCCGACCACCCCGATCGGCTCCTTGATGACCAGGTTCAATTGCCCGGGCTCGGCCGAAGGGATGACACGGCCGCGCCCGTCCCTGATGAGACCGGCGTAGTAGTCGAAGCACATGGCCGACCAGTCGACGTAGCCGCGGTTCTTGCGGAGGGTGCGCCCGGTCTCGTGCGTCAGGGTGAGGGCGAAGTCCTCCCGGCCGTGGCGCAGGCGGCGCGCCACCTCGACCAGGAGGTCGGCTCGCGGCATGGCCGGCAGGCGCTTCCAGGCCGGGAACGCGCGTTTCGCCGCCGCCACCGCGCGGTCGACCTCGGCCGGGCCCCCCTTGGGGACGACGTCCACGACCTCTTCGGTCGCCGGGTCGACGATCCGCAGGACGGCCCCCGTCGAGCCCTCCGTGAACTGGCCGTCGATCCAGAGCCGTCTCATCGTGCGTCTCCCGCCCAGGAGTGTGTCCGAGTGTTCGGCGTCATTCTACCCGAGGCGCCCGTCCGGTCATGGGGCCGACCGGTGCCTTCGGATGTAGGATTCGTCCGGGAGCCCGTCGGAGTATTCGGACCGGTCCCCGGGAGGTCGAGGCCGTGAAGGACGGCGGGGTGTCCCGGAGGAGCCTTCTCAAGGGGGGCGCCGCGTGCGCGACACTGGCGGCGTCCCGCTTCCTGCCTCCCCTCCTCCGCGCCCAATCCGGACCGCCCGCCGCCTCGTCGCCGGCCGCGGGGACCGGAGCCCTTCCGGGCCGGCCGGGCGCGCGGCCGCGCGTGGCGGTCGTCGGCGCCGGGGCGTTCGGCGGCTTCACCGCCCTGTCTCTCGTGCGGCGCGGAGCGCGGGTCACCCTGGTCGACGCCTGGGGACCCGGCAATTCGCGCGCCAGCTCCGGCGGCGAGACCCGGGTCATCCGCGCCACCTACGGGCCGGACCGCATCTACGTCCAGATGGTGGCGCAGGCGCTGCGGCTGTGGCGGGAGAACGAAACCCGGTTCGGGCAGAGACTCTACCGGAAGACCGGCGTCCTGTGGATGGTGGGCCGCGACGATCGTTTCGAGCGGGCCTCCCTCTCCCTGCTGCGGGAGGAGGGGCTCGCGTTCGACGAGATGTCCCGCTCCGACGCCGCCACGCGCTATCCCCAGGTGAGCTTCGAGGGAATCGCGCGGGCCATCCTCGAGAAGGAGGGCGGCTACCTGCTGGCCCGACGTTCCTGCCAGGTCGTCATGGAGGGGCTGCAGAAGGAAGGGGGGGAGTACCGCCAGGTGTCGGCGGCGCCGGGTGTGGTCGGGAAGGAGGGCATGGGGGCCCTGCCCCTGTCGGATGGCACACGGCTGGCCGCCGACCACTACGTGTTCGCCTGCGGTCCGTGGCTCGGCAGGATGTTCCCCGAGGCGATCGGCGACCGCGTGCTGCCGACGCGCCAGGAGGTGTTCTTCTTCGGAACGCCGGCGGGCGATCCCCGGTACCAGGAGGACCGTCTGCCGGTCTGGGTCGACCACGGCGATCGGATCGTCTACGGAGTCCCCGGCAACGAATGGCGCGGCTTCAAGGTCGCCGACGACACGCACGGTCCTGTCTTCGACCCGGACAGGAGCGACCGCATCGCCACCGCGGACGGCCTGGCGTCGGCCCGGGCCTATCTGGCCCGGCGCTTTCCCGGCCTCACGGGGGCGCCGCTCCTCGAAGCGCGGGTCTGCCAGTACGAGAACTCCCCGGATGGCCGCTTCATCCTCGATCGCCTCCCGGGAGCCGACAACGCCTGGATCGTCGGGGGCGGGTCGGGGCACGGCTTCAAGCACGGTCCCGCCATCGGCGAGCGGATGGCCGATCTCGTCCTGGGCGCCGCGACACCCGATCCCTTCTTCGCCCTGTCCCGGTTCACGAAGTAGGAGCGTGTCCGCGTCTCGGACAGGCTCCTAGACCGCGTCGGACTTGCTGGTGAAGGTGAACTCGCGCGACCGGATCGCCGGCACGACCATCCGGCCGGCGGGGGACGAGACGCTCATCGCCTCGATGTTCTGCAGCATCACGATGGGGCTCTCGTTGAAGCGCAGGTTGGTGACCGGATGGACGATCTTTCCCTTTTCGATCAGGAACAGCCCGTCGCGCGTCAGCCCTGTGAGCTGCCAGGTCTGCGGATTGACCGTGCGGATGTAGAAGAAACGCGTGACCAGGAGGCCGCGGTCCGTCCCGGCGATCAGGCCCTCGAGGGACCCGGTGCCGCCTTCCAGGACGAGGCTGCCCGGGAAGGGCGTGGCTTCGACCCCCGTCTTGCCGGCCCAGTAGCGATCGGCGTACAGCCGTTTCAGGACGCCTTTCTCGATCCAGGCGATCCGGCGGTTCGGCAGGCCGTCGGTCGACTCCCCTCCGAAGCCCCCGCGCACGCTCCAGGGCGCTCCCGGCAGGCGGGGGTCGAACGGATCGGTGCGCAGCGTGACCGATTCGTGGACCACCTTCTCGCCGACGCGGCTCCCGCCCCCCTGCTTCGAGAAGACGCTCCGCCCCTCGTCGGCGGCGCGCGCCTGCAGCGCCCCGAACTGCAGGGTCTGGAGAAGATCCACCACCGCCGCCGGCTCGAGCACGACCGTGTAGTCGCCGGGGGGCACGTCCCGCGGCGAGGCCGAGGCGATCCCCTTGTCCGCGGCGCGTCGCGCCAGGGACTTCACGTCGAGGTCGTCGAGGCGCGGCGAGGCGCCCGCCGCCCAGCCCGAGCCGGTCCCGTCCCCCGTGCGCATGGTGACCGAAAACTCGGCGTCGGTCGACAGGTGGTAGCCGAAGTTCCCCTTGCTGTTTCCGATCGCCCGGTGCGTGACCCTGTTCTCGAAGAAGCCGGCCGAGGTCAGGGACTTGCGCTGCGCCAGCCCCAGGGTCGTCTTGACACCGGAGGCGCGCTCGGCGGCCCGGGCGCGGGCGGTCGCGTCGTCGTATTTCTTCTCGAGGGCGGGATAGGACTGGGGGCCCAGCATCTCCACGGCCTCGGGATCGGCCGGCATGAGGTCGCGCATCTCCGCCGCGCGCGCGATCGCCGCCTTCAGCCCCGCGGTGGAGAGATCATTGGTCCCCACGGAGCCGCTGCGGCCCTCCCTGCGCGACGTCACGCTCAGGTCCACGTCTTCGACGAATCCGGAGGTCGAGATCTCGTTCCGGGCGAAGCGCGTGTGGGACGACGTGCGCGCGGTCAGCTCGAGCTCCCACTCACCCGGCCCGGCGAGCGACAGGATGCGCTCGATCGTCCTCTTCGCCTCTCCCTGGTCCCAGCGCACGTCGGAACGCTCCTGCCCCGTCGGGGCCTACTCGGTGCGGATGACCGTGATGCCGCGGAAGCGCGACGGAGGGCAGCCGTGGCTCATGGCGTTGATCTGGCCCGGCTCCCCCTTGCCGTCGCGGTTGAGCCCCACGTTCCTCCAGGTCGACTGATCGCCGATCTGATCGCAGGCCTGCCAGAAATCGGGCGTGCGGCTCTGGTAGGCGACGTCGGCGATCATCGGGCCGAGCTTGCCCCCCTTGATCTCCCAGAAAGCGTCGCCGCCGAACTGGAAATTGAAGCGCTGGTGATCGATCGAGTACGAGCCGCGCCCGTCGATGAGGACCCCGTCGTCCACCCCTCCCACCAGGTCGTCCAGCGAGCGCGGCGTCTCGCTCGCCTGGAGCCACACGTTCGGCATCCTCTGGAACGGCACCGAGGCGTACGAATCGGCGTAGCAGCAGGCCATCGACTCGTCCTGCCCGATCCAGTGCGCCTGCTCGCGCGTCGTCTGGTAGCCGACGAAGATCCCGCTCTTCAGGATCGGGAAGCGCTTGGTCCTGGCGCCGTCGTCGTCGTAGCCGCAGGTCGAGAGGGCCTGTGGCAGGATGCGGTCGCCGAAGATGTTGACCAGGTCGGAGCCGACGCGGAACTTCCCCAGCTTGTCGGTCGTCAGGAACGACGTCCCGGCGTAATTGGCCTCGTACCCCATGGCGCGATCCAGCTCGGTGGAGTGGCCGATCGACTCGTGGATGGTCAGGGCCAGGTGCGTGGGGAGCAGGACCAGGTCCTTCTTTCCCGCGACGACCGAAGGCGCCTTGAGGTGGTTCACCGCCTCCTCGCCGATCCGTCGGGCGTTGTCCACCATGCCGGCCCGCTCGACGAACTCGTAGCCGCCGCAGACCGCGTCCGGCCTGAAGGTGCGCGACTTCGTCTTGCGGGCCTTCAGGTCGCGGGCGACGGCCGTATACTCGGGCGCCACCTGCACGATCACCTGGCGGATGACGCTGTTCTCGGTGGACGCGAAGAAGCGGTCCTCCTGGCGCAGCTCCATGAACCCGTTGACCGAGAAAATCCCCGGGACCTTCCTGACCTCGTCGCTGATCTGCTGCAGCAGGGCGATCTTCGCCGCGATTCCGACCTCGAACGGATCCTTTTCAACCGGCGTCCGGTAGGTGTCCTTCGCGGGAGAGACCTTCGCCAGGCGCACCGGCTCGCCTCGCAGCTTCGCGTGCGCGCGTGCGATGCCGACCGCCTCGGAGGTCATCCGCGCGATCGTGTCCTTGTCCACGTCGGCGCTGGCCGCGAACCCCCAGGCGCCGGCGTGGATGACGCGCACGCCGAAGCCGAAGCTCTCGTCGTCCGTGACCGAGGGGACGTTGTTGATGGCGCCCGAGGCCCAGTCGGGGGCCGAGCGCAGGAGCACGCTCTGGGTGCGATACCGGTTGATGCGGATGTCGGCGTAGCTCGCTCCGAGGGAGCGCGCCCGGTCGAGCGCCACCGCTCCGAGCTCGTCCAGCCGATCCGGGGGCATGACGGCGGCCGCGGCGCGGCGGGTGACGAACGCGCCGGGGATCAGATCGACCGCCGCGAGCGCCATGGCGGAGGTGCCGCAGGACCTGAGGAAATCCCGGCGGGTCGATCCACGGGAGGACCGGCTCCTGGAGCCCGGCGGCAGCGTGCAGACGCCTCCCCCGCTGCCGGGCCATCCGTGACTCCAGGAGTCCGATTGCATGGGACCTATCGCCTGGATCCTCGTCCCCGCCGGCGGTTCTTCATCGGCGGTCGTCCTCGTCGAGCCCGGCCGCGGCCCGCACGCCTGCCACGGGCGGCCTTGGGTCTGCGGCCGCGCAACTTCGCGATCTTCTTGAGCCTCCGCTCCAGCCGTTTCAGCTGGCTGTCGACCTTTCTCAGGCGGGGACCCATCGTCGCCTTCAGCGTCCTGGTGATGATCGCTTCCAGCGCGCCCGCGACATCAGGAGTTCGAGCCATGTGCCTCCCTCATGTGTCCGCGCTTCCAGCAGCGCGGATGTGTCCTTGAATCCGCGAAGCCTACCACCGCTCATTGCGGGAGTCTACACGTTTGCCACGTGTCGTCTTGAATGCGGAATGCGTCGCCGGGACCGGTGCACATTGCGCCCCCGATCACACGGCGAACTTCTCCGGGTGCCATCGCAATCCGATCTCCGAAGGCGGGGCCATATAGCCCGCCATGGCGGAGGAGGCCACGACCGCGGGACTGGCCAGGAAGCCCTCGCCGCCGACGCCCATGCGGTTCTGCCAGTTGCGATTGAACGAGGTGATGGCGCGCTCTCCGGGCTTCAGGGCGTCTTCCCCCTGCCCGAAGCAGGGGCCGCACCAGGACCGGCGGATCGTCCCCCCGACGCTGCGGAACACTTCGGCGATCGATTCTCCCGCGAGCCGCGGATCGACGCGCTCGATCTGCTCCCGCACGGTGCCGCTGCCGGGGAAGATGACGAAGCGCACGCCCTTCGCCACGGCGCGCTGGCCCGCCTCACGGGCGGCGCGGATGACGAGCGCGGCGCTCAGCAGATCGTCGTACGAACCGTTGGTGCACGAGCCGATGAGCGCCTTGTCGAACGTCAGCCGCTCCCTCGCCACCGCTTCGGCGGGGTGCGCGTTGCCCGGGCTGAAGGGCCGGGCGATCATCGGCTGCACGGCGGTGAGATCGAACGCTTCGTCGATCTCGAAGCGCGCCTCCGGTCCCGATTCGAGGCGCGGATACGGCAGCGGAATGTTCCGGGCACGGTACCACGCGTCGGTGATCGCGTCCCGGGCGAACAGGCCGTTCTGCGCCTCGCCTTCGGCCATCATGTTCGCGATGGTGTTCCGGTACGGCATCGGGAGCTGGCCGCCCGCGTCGACGAACTCCACCGACATGCCGGCCGACTGGGCCGCGCCCCAGCGGCGCAGGAGCTCGAGGACGATGTCCTTGCCGGTCACCCACGGCTGCAGGGCTCCGGAGAAGGCCACCCGGCGGGCCCGCGCCAGGGTGAAATAGATGTACCCGGTCGCCCAGCCGAAACCCAAGGTGGTCGAGCCGACGCCGATTCCGACCGCCCCGTACGCGCCGTAGGCACGGCTGTGGGAATCCGCCCCCGGGTAGAATCCACCCGGAACGATCAGTCCCTGCTCGGGAAAATAGAAATGAAAGATGCCATCCCCGGGAGCGGCATAATGCGGCTTGCCGATGCCGTGGAGGCGGGCGAATTCCATCGAGATCGACGTCTGCCTGTCGTCCTCGGGCTTGCCGGTGAACACGAAATGATCGCTGGCGATCGCCGCCTGGCGCGGGTCGATGACGTGTCCACCCGAGATCCGGTTGAAGGTGTGGATGGCGAAGGGGGCGGTCCCGTCCGAGGCCGGGAGCAGGTCGGCGTACAGGCGCAGCGTCGCCCCGGGCCGGACCGTGGCGTCCCGGTCGACGCGATGGGCCCAGGCGATCTGCTCGGCGATGGTCATGGTCCGCGCCTGCCTCTCGTCGGGAAACTCCAGGCGCGGAGCGCGCCGGATCGAGTCCAGGAACTCGCGCCGGCCGACCTCGATGATGCCGCCGGTCCTCCGGATCTCCTCCTCCTTGGCGGTCAGCGGGACCGGCTCGTAGCTTGTGCCGCGCGTGACGTTGGTGATCCGGCGCGTCTCCACGTCGAAGGCGAACTCGTCGCCGTCGCGCGCCTCCTCCACGGCCTCCGGGGACTGGGCCACGTGCAGGCCCAGGTTGATGGCGTTCTTCCGGAAGATGTCTCCCATGTTGACGCCGCACAGGATCACGAGATCGAGGCCCGCCTCCTCCGCGATCCCCTTGAGCCCCGCCGGCGACATCTCGCGCGACGACCCGATGGCGAACCGGTCCCCCGCGATCACGACGTTCGCCCCCTCGCGGACCCGCCCGCGGAAATCGGGCATGAGGTAGCGGAACGCCCCCGCCTTCCATCGCTCGTCGAGCGTGTCCAGGCTCTCCGAGACGCAATCGGACGAGGGGGTGATCTGGTCGGTGTCGATGGCGTCGAGCTTCCTGCCCGGACGCTTCGGATCCCAGAAGATGAGCGCCCGGCCGCGGACGGTCCGCGGCCCGGCGGCGGATCCGCCGGTCGGCGGCGCCGCGCGCGCTGCGGCCGCTTCGATCGTCATTCCGGGCTTCAGTCGGGCCGGCTGGATCAGAGACATTCGAGACACCCGATCCATCATAGCGCAACGGGGCGCGCCGGCCCCCGGGCCAGGAGCCGGCCGAATGCTCGGACACACCTCCTAGCCGGTGACGGCGCCCTCGCTGGCGGACGAGACCAGGCGGGCGTACTTGGCGAAGACGCCGCGCGGGTAGCGTGGGGCCGGCGCTCTCCAGGACTCCAGGCGGGACCGGATCTCCTCGTCCGTGATCTCCACGTCCAGGCGGCGCGCCTCGACGTCGAAGCGGATCATGTCCCCCTCGCGCACCGCCGCGATCGGACCCCCGCGCGCCGCTTCCGGGGCGACATGCCCGGCCATCAACCCGTGCGTCGCGCCCGAGAAACGGCCGTCCGTGAGGAGCGCGACCTGCTCGCCGAGGCCCTGCCCGACGAGGGCGGCGGTGACCGCGAGCATCTCGCGCATCCCGGGGCCGCCGCTCGGCCCCTCATAGCGGATCACGACGACGTCACCGGGCGCGATGCGCCGCGCCTGCACCGCGGCGAAGGCGTCCTCCTCGCGATCGAAGACGCGCGCCGGACCGCGGTGACGCGTGCGGGTGTGCCCCGCCGTCTTCACCACGCACCCCTCGGGCGCCAGGCTGCCCGTCAGGATCGCCAGCCCGCCCGTCGTCTGGACCGGGTCGGACAGGGGGCGGATTACTTTTTGACCGGGAGTCTCGCGCGCCTCCCGCGCCTCGTCCCCTATCGTGCGGCCCGAAATCGTCATCTCGTCGCCGTTCAGGAGACCGGCCTCCGCGAGACGCAGCGCCAGGAGGCGCGTCCCGCCGGCCCGCTGCATGTCGGTGGCGACGAAGCGGCCGCCCGGCTTGAGGTCGGCGAGGATCGGCGTTTTCCGACTGAGGCGATCGAAGTCCCCGATCTCGAGCGGCACGCCGCTCTCCCGGGCCAGCGCCAGCAGGTGCAGGACCCCGTTGGTCGATCCGCCGGTCGCGGCGATCGAGGTGATCGCATTCGCGAAGGCGCCGCGGGTCAGGAGCCGTCCCGGCCGGCGATCGGCGTGCAGCGCCTCCATCACCAGCCGTCCCGCGGCGCGCGCCACCTCCTGCCTGGCCGGGTCCTCGGCGGGCACGCCGGCGCTCCCCATGAACGACAGACCCAGGAACTCGAGGGCGGTCGCCATGGTGTTGGCCGTGAACTGCCCCCCGCAGGCGCCGGCCCCGGGGCAGGCCCGGTCCTCGAGCGCATGCAGATCCTCGACGGTCATCCGGCCGGCAGCCTGCGCCCCGACCGCCTCGAACACGTCCTGGATGGTCACGTCGCGTCCCTGGAAGGTGCCCGGGGCGATCGACCCGCCGTACAGGACCAGCGCGGGGATATCCAGGCGGGCCAGGGCCATCGCCGCTCCGGGAATCGTCTTGTCGCAGCCTGCCAGCGCCACCACGGCGTCGAACAGATGGCCGCGAGCCACGAGCTCGATCGAGTCGGCCACCACCTCGCGGCTGATCAGGGAGGCCTTCATCCCTTCCGTGCCCATGCTGATGCCGTCCGACACGGCGATGGTGTTGAACTCGATCGGCGTTCCGCCCGCGGACCGGATCCCCTCCTTGACCCAGCCCGCCATCTCGCGCAGGTGGACGTTGCACGGCATGATCTCGATCCAGGTGTTCGCCACGCCCACCAGCGGCTTCGACAGGTCGTCGTCGCTCAGGCCGACCGCCTTGAGCATGGCGCGCGCCGGCGCGCGCCCGAGTCCTTCGACCAGGGCCGCCGATCGCCGTCTTGCGGGGTTCCTCGTCATCCGATCCTCGCGAAGCGGCCATTGTAGCCGCTCGCGTGACGGCGCGGAAGGCGGCCCGGGCGTCTATCATGACGTGCCGCCGGGCCTCGCCGGCGCGGGCGCGCCGGATTCCACCCGATTCGTCCGGCCGCCGGGTATAAGAAGGTGATGATCACCACGGACCGATCTCTGATGAAGCGGGTGGCCGGAGGGGACGAGCCGGCGTTCGCCGAGCTGGTCCAGCGCTACAGCCCTCGTCTCCTGGCCCTGGCCTGGCGGCTCCTGGGCAACCGGGCCGACGCCGAGGATGCCCTGCAGCGCGCGCTGCTCCGCCTGTTCCGATCGGCCGCGAGCTACCGGCCGGAATGGGCCGTCTCCACCTGGCTCTACCGCATCACCACGAACGTCTGCGTGGACGAGATGCGGCGCCGCGCCTCCCGCGCCGCACTCCGGGACGACGCGGTCGACGGGGGAGCCGACGGGCAGGCCTCTTTGTTCCGGGGCGCGGCCGGTCCCGGCGACGCGGGACGGCACCTCGATCTGCAGCGGGCGCTTCTGGACGTGCCCCGCGAAGCCCGCCTCCTCCTCGCCCTGCGTTACGTGGACGGCCTCTCCTACCGCGAGCTGGCGCGCGTCCGCGGCATTTCGGTCAACACCGTCAAGAGCCAGCTCGCCCGCGGCAAGGCGATCCTGCGCTCGGCACTTCAGGGAGACCCCCGATGACCAACGACACCCAGGCCGTCCACGATCCGATCGACGACCTTCTGGCCGACCACTTCCGTCCCGTTGCGACCGGCGCCAGCCTGACGCGCCGCGTCCTGGAGAGCCTGCATGGCGCCTGGGACGCCGAGCGCTTCGCCGCCGGCGTCGAGGTCGAGGCGTCGGAGCGCGGCGTCACGCAAATCCGGACCGGCGGCGGCGGCGTCGCCCCTCCGTCCCGGACGGCGGCGCGCCTGGCCGAGCGGGCCCGTCACGAGCTGCTGGAGTACTTCACGGGACGACGCGCTTTTTTCACGGTCCCGGTGGATCTCACCGGCCTGCGGCCGTTCCAGCGCAAGGTCCTGGACCTGACGCACACCATTCCATTCGGGGAGACGCGCTCCTACTCCTGGATCGCCCGGGGGATCGGGCACCCCGACGCGGTGCGGGCGGTCGGCACGGCCCTCGGCCACAATCCCCTGCCGTTCATCGTCCCCTGCCACCGGGTGCTTCGAAGCGACGGCAGCCTCGGCGGGTACGCCCTCGGGCTGCCCGCGAAGAGCGGTCTGCTTGGCCTCGAGAGAGCCACCCCGGTGCTCGAAGGCTGCGCCACGACCCGGATCGTCTGCCGGGTCGGCTGCTCCGCGGGACATCGCATGCGGGACGACAGCCGCATCATCTTCGCCTCGGTCGCGGACGCCCGATCGGTCGGGTATCGCTCCTGCAAGGTCTGCCGGCCGGCGGATCGGAACGGGGCATGACGCCCCTGGCCACGCGTCTCGAGCGGCTCGACTGGGACGCGATCGGCCGGTCGCTCTGGGATCGGGGCTGGGCCAAGACGGACGCGCCGCTCCTGACGCCCGAGGAGTGCGCCGGCCTGATCGCGCTGTATGCGGACGAGACCCTGTTCCGCAGCCGCGTCGACATGGAGCGCTTCCGTTTCGGCAAGGGGGAGTACAAGTACTTCGCCGATCCTCCGCCTCCCCTGGTCAGGGAGCTGCGACATCGCGCCTATCCGCCGCTCGCCGCGATCGCCAACGGCTGGATGAAAGCCCTCCGGGTGCGCCTGCGGTTCCCCGGAACGCACGCCCGCCTGCTGGAGGCCTGCCGCAGGCGCGGCCAGACGAAGCCGACACCCCTCCTGCTGCGCTACGAGACCGACGGCTATAATTGCCTGCATCAGGACCTGTACGGCGACGTGACCTTTCCGCTGCAGCTCACCTGCGTGCTCAGCCGCCGTGGCTCCGACTACACCGGCGGCGATTTTCTCCTCGTCGAGCAGCGCCCCCGGGCCCAGTCGCGCGGCGAAGCGATCGCCATCGAGCAGGGGGAGATCATCATCTTCAGCACCCACGATCGCCCCGTTCAGGGCACGCGCGGCCACCATCGGGTCCGCATGCGCCACGGCGTCAGCCGCCTGCTCGGCGGGACCCGCTACAGCCTGGGCGTCATCTTTCACGACGCGCGGTAGCGGCGCTCCACGGAGCCCAGCCGAGGGGGCGGCCGCAGGCAGCGTGCCCGCCGGGCACGGGTCCGGCTCGCTGGGCGAGCCTCCCCTCGGTTCGCCGTGCGCCGCCCGCCGCGCTGAAATCCGCGCGTCGGGTCCCCGGCGCACGGTCTCACACGGCCCGGCGAACACGCTGCCTGCGGCCGCCCCTCCGCCTTGCCCCCGAGGCTACCGCAGCACTCAGCCTTCGCCGGTTCGAGCACACTCCCCCATCCGACGAATCGGAGCAGGGCGTAATCTCCCAGGTCGCAGCGCTGAGCCGGCTGCGGGCCCCGCAGCCGGATCTCACTCGGCGCGCAAGGCCTCGATCGGGTCGAGTCCGGCGGCGCGGCGGGCGGGGAGCGCCCCGCTCAGGAGGCCGACGGCGAAGGACAGAAGCAGGGCGGCGAGCACGTAGTGCAGCGGCGTGCTCACCGGCAGCCGCGGCAAGACCACCTTGAGCCCGCGGGCGATGCCGACGCCCGCGAAGATGCCGAGCGCGCCTCCGGTGGTGGCGAGGAGCGCCGCCTGCAGCAGGAAGAACGCCATGACCTGGCTGCGGCGGGCGCCCAGGGCACGCAGGAGGCCGATCTCGGCGGTGCTCTCGTTCACCGAAATCCACATCATCGTCAGGATGCCGATGGCGCCGACGACCAGGGAGATGCCGCCGATCGCCCCGACCGCCTTGGTGACGACCCCGATGATGCGGTCGAGGGTGACGAGCATCGACTCCTGCGTGGTGATGGTGAAGTCCTCCTCCCCCTGGTGCCGATCCTGGAGGATGCGGCGGACGTCGGCCGCCACCAGGTCGCGGGCGGCGGCGCTTCGGTAGGCCACGTCGATCTCGATCAGGTCGTCGCGGTTGAACAGGGTCATCGCCTCGGCCACCGGGATGAACGCCGTGTCGTCCAGGTCGAGGTTGAGGAACTGTCCCTTCGGTTCCATCACCCCGATGACGCGAAACGGGCGGCCGCCGATGCGCACGCGCTCCCCCAGGGCGTTGCTCTCGCCGAAGACCTCGCGCTTGAGCTTGATCCCCAGGACGACCAGGGGCGAGCCGTGCCGGGGATCCCCCTCCGGAAGAAACCGGCCGTGCCGCACCCCGAACTTCCAGACGCGCGGCACGTCCGAGGTCACGCCGTAGACCAGAACGCTCCGGCCGCGCTCCCCGTACTCCACGCGCGCGTTGCCGAACGCCACCGGCATCGAGGCTTCGACCTGAGGGATGCGCCGGAGCGCCTCGGCGTCCTCGATCGTCAGCTTGCGGATGGTGCCGGCCATGGCGGTCGGGTTGCCCCCCGTGGTGTCCGACTTTCCGGGGTTGATCGCGATGATGTTCGTTCCGAACTGGGTGAACTCGGAGAGGACGTAGACGCGAATCCCCTCTCCGATCGAGGTCAGCAGGATGACCGAGGCGATGCCGATGGCGATCCCGAGCATGGTCAACGCCGATCGCAGGCGATGGCCGGCGACGGCGCCCAGGGCGAGCCGGACCAGATCGATCACGCGCATGGGCATGCTCCTACCTCCCCGCCAGCGCGGTCACCGGGTCGAGCCGCGCCGCGCGGCGCGCCGGCAGGACGCCGAACAGGGCGCCGGCGCCGAGGGACACGACGATGGCCGCGATGACCGCCCAGGTCGGCGGCCTGGTCTGGAGCGCCGGGAAGGCCTGCGACAGGATCGCCGACCCCAGATACCCGACGAGCAGGCCGAGAAGCCCGCCGGCCGCGGACAGGAGCACCGCCTCGACCAGGAAGACCTGGAGAATCTGGCGCCGCGTCGCCCCCAGCGCCTTGAGCAGACCGACTTCGGGGGTGCGCTCCGACACCGAGACGAGCATGACGTTCATGATGCCGATTCCTGCGACCGACAGCGAGACGGCGGCGATGCCGGCGAGGGCCAGCGTCAGGGCGCCGAGGATGCGGTTGAACGCCCCCAGGACCGAGTCCTGCGTGAGGATGGTGACGTCCTCCTCCCCTTCGTGGCGCTCCTTGATGATATTCAGGACGTCCTGCCGCGCCGCATCGATTTCCGAGTGCGCCCCGACCTCGATCAGGATCCGGAACAGGGACGCCTGGTTGAACAGGCGCATCGAGCTGGCCACCGGGACGATCACGACGTCGTCCATGTTCAGTCCCAGCGACTGGCCCTTCTCCGCGAGCACGCCGACGACCCGGAAGCGCCAGTCGCCGATTCGGATCGGCCGCCCCAGGGGGTTGTCGGCGCCGAACAGCTCCTTCTGCACCGTCCGGCCGATGACCGCGACGGGGGCGCCCCGATCGATCTCGACATCGGGGAGGAAGCGTCCGGTCCCGACCTCGAGCCGGCGCACCGGCAGGAGCTCGGGGGTCGAGCCGAGGACGGTCACCTCGCGGCGTTTCTCCCCGTAGCCCACGCGCGCCGACCCCACCGAAAGCGGCGCCAGGCGCCGCACCCGCCGGCTGCGCCTCTGGATCGCCTCGCAGTCCTCGAGCGTCAGCGGACGGGTCGTGCCGCCGAGAATGGGGGCGTTGCCGGTCGTCTCGGTCTTCCCCGGGAGCACGATGAGCAGGTTGCTGCCGAGGGCCATGAATTCGTTCGTGACGTACGCCCGGGCCCCTTCGCCGAGCGCGGTCAGCAGGATGACCGCTCCGACGCCGATCGACATCCCCAGGAGGGTCAGGATCGTCCGAAGCCGGTGGCCCCGCAGCGCCATGGATGCGAAGCGCAGGAGATCGAGGGCGTTCATGCCGGCTTCCCGTCGGACGCGATGCGGCCATCCACCAGCTTGAGAATGTGCCGCGCCCGCCCGCCGACCTCGGGGTCGTGCGTGACCACCACCACGGTCAATCCGTCGCGGTTCATCCGCTCGATCAGCTCGATGATCTCGCGCCCCGAGGCCCGGTCGAGGTTCCCCGTCGGCTCGTCCGCCAGGAGAATGGACGGCCCCATCACCGTGGCGCGGGCGATCGCCACACGCTGCCGCTGTCCTCCCGAGAGCTGGTCCGGCCGGTGGGAGGCGCGATCGGTCAGCCCGACCGCGGCCAGCGCCTTCGCCACGCGGGCGCGCCGCTCCGCCGGGCGGATCCCGGCCAGGATCATCGGCAGCTCGACGTTGCCGGCGGCGGTCAGGCGCGGCACGAGGTGGAAGAACTGGAACACGAAGCCGATCTTGCGGCTGCGAATCTCCGCCAGCTCCCCCTCGGGCAGGGACCCGACCTCGCGCCCGTCGAGGATGTACGAGCCGCTGTTGGGGCGGTCGAGGCAACCGAGCAGGTGCAGGAGCGTGGACTTCCCCGATCCGGAGGGGCCCATCAGCGCCAGGTAGTCTCCGTCCGGAATCACCAGGCTGACGTCCTGCAGGGCCTGCACCGTCTGATCGCCGACGCGAAAGTGGCGCGTCAGCCCCCGCAGCTCGATCACGTCCCGTCTTTCGGCTTGCTCATTTCGTCTCGGATCTCGGCGCGGACCCCTTCCTTGACCTCCGCGCGATCGAGCGACACGACGACCGGGTCGTTCTCCTGGAGCCCTTCCCGGATCTCCGTGAACTCCCAGTTACGCATGCCGGTCTTGACCGGGACGGCCTTGAGGTGGCCGCCGTTGAAGACCAGGACCCGGTCCCCTTCCAGCAGGGCGTAGGTTGGCATGCGCAGCACGTTCTCGACCGCCTTCAAGATGATCTCGATGTCGGCGGAGGTGCCGGGGAGGAGGGTGCGGGTAAAGTTGGCATCTTCGAAGTCCACGTCGACCTCGAAGGTCCGGTTCTGCTCCTGGATGTCCTGGACGTAGGGGGCCACCCGCGCGACGCGCCCCTTGAAGGATCGGTTCGGGTAGGGGTCGAGGGAGATGCGCGCCGGCTGGCCGGTCGCAACCCTGCCCGCGTCCACCTCGTCCAGCGGGGCGCTGACGTAGATCGAGGTGGGATCGATGATGTCGAACACCGGCGGAATCATCATGGCGGGGGGCGAGGGGGAGACCCACTCCCCCACCTCCGCCTTCAGGTCGGCGATGACGCCGTCGAACGGGGCGCGCAGGACCGCCTTGTTCAGGTTGGCGCGGGCCAGATCGATGGCCGCCTGGGCCCGTTCGACGTTGGCGCGCGCCGCCTGGCAGCGGGCCGCCGCGGCGTCGGACTGGCTCTGCAGGCGATCGAGCATCTCGGCCGAGACGATCCGGTCGTCCTTCAGCCCGAGCGTCCTTTTGAGATCGCGCTGCGCCAGGTCGGCCGCCAGGCAGGCCTCCTGCGCCGAGGCCCTGGATGTCGCCAGGTCCTGCATGGCCAGCGCCAGCGCGGCCTCGAGATCGCGCGCGTTGATCTTCAGGAGAATCTCCCCCTTGCGCACCCGGTCGCCGGGACGGAATCCGATGAAGGCCGCCCGGCCGCCGATCTCGGGGCTGATCTTCGCGCGCCGCCGCGCCTTTACGGTGCCGGCCTTGCTGTTGGTGACCGTTTCTTCGACGACCCCGCGGGAGGCACGATACACGGTCACCGGGACCGGATCGGGCCGGATGACCTTGAAGATTCCCACCGCGAGCTTCCAGGCGATGAACAGGCCCCCGAGAATGGCCGCGCTCACGAGGGCCCACTTGAGAACGCGCCTCATGCGAATGACGATATCATGTCGCCCGTCGCCACGGGTGACCGCATGGAGCCTCCCCGCACGCCTGTTTTGACCCGCCGGACCTTCATGAAAAGCGCCGCGCTCGCCGGTGCCGGCGGCGCCTATTTCGGAGGCGCTCACCTCTACCTGGAGGACGACCGCTGGACCCCCAACCGGTCCTTCTGGGTGTCCCGCGGGCGGGAGCCGGCATCGAGTCCGCTGCTCGGCGAGCACCAGGCCGACCTGGCGATCATCGGCGGTGGCGTCACCGGCCTCTCGGCCTCGATCCATGCCCTCCTGCGCTCACCCGGCCTCAGGGTCGTCCTCCTCGAGGCGGAGTACGTCGGGTACGGGGCGACCGGGCGCAGCGGCGGCGTCCTGGGTGAAGGGACGGAGATGGGCATGCCCGAGGGGACCGCGGACAACGTCGCGCACGTGCTCGACCTGATCGATCGCTTCGGGATCGGATGCGACCTGGAGCGCGCGCCGGTGACGCAGCTCGATCCCTATCGGTACGCCGTGGGGCTCAGGAACGCCGCGCTCGGTCTTGGCGCCACGGTGTGCGAAGGGAGCCGCGTTCGGACGATCGAGGACGGGACCCCGGTCGTCATCCGTGGCGACCGCTTCGTGGTCCGCGCGCCCAGGCTCCTCGTCGCGACCAATGGGTACACCCCGAAGCTCGGCGTCGCCACGTCGCGCATCTTCCCCGTCCATACGGCGGCCGCCGTCACGGTGCCCGTGCCACGCGAGGTCCTGCGCGCCATTCCGGACACCATTCTGGTCATGACTTCGCGGGAGATGTACATGTGGGGACGGAAGGCTCCGGGACAGCGCGTTCTGGTGGGCGCCGGTGCGAAGTACTTCTACGACAACGGGCTCTATCACCGGGGTGACGCATTCCTGTTCCCGGCGCTCCACCGAGTCCTGTCGAAGGGCTTCCCCTCCCTCGCGTCTTTTCCATTCGAGCACACCTGGACCGGGCCGATGGGCTGCACCACCGACCAGGAGCCGATTATCGGCACCGAAGGGACGACGGGCAACATCATCTATTGCGGCGGCTACACCGGGCACGGCCTCGCCATGGGGACGAAGGCGGGCTCCTTCCTGGCGGGGATGCTTCACGGAGAGGCCCCTCCCGCCTGGATGTCCAGGCCCACGATCGATCTCCCCGGCGAGCCGCTGCGTTACATCGGTGCGAACATGGTCATCAATCTGATGAACCTCGGACTGTACAGCATGGCCAAACATGACTGACGTCCAGGGCCGGACTCCCAGACTCTTCGCGCTCATCCTGGGCGCGCTCTCCCTCGCGCTCTTCTTCGTCCCGCTGATCGCGCCCCTGCTGCAGGCGGGGACCCTGGTCTACGTGCTTCGTGCAGCCTGGCGCGGGACCCTCGATCTCCGCAGCGTCCTCATCGGCACCGTCGGAGCCGCGCTCGGATTCCTGCTTTTTTTGGCGCTGGAGTTCGTCTGGATTGTCTGACCGAGCAGTGCCCACCTGCTGAAATTTCCCCTTCCATCCTGGCCGGAGGAACACTTTCCTCTCGCTTCCCGGTTGACACGCTTCGCGGCTAGGCGTATACAGCGCGCAGCGGTTTCTTCTTTTTCTTCGGAGAGAATCTCGAACAGGGCTAACCGGTAACGGCAGACGCCGAGTGGGGTCGGTTTGCGTGTCTGTCGCTGCTTAGCCGAGAAAGTCGGGGGCACATTGCGCCCCGCGGCCATTGCACGGTGTGAGGGGATCGGGGTTGGCAGACGAGTCGGACTGCAGGAAAGGTCTCCGCAATCATTTGATCGATCTCGAGTCAACTGGGTTCGAACATAACTTGGAGTCCGGGGGTGGGTGTGCCCCCGGCATCAGCCCTGTCGGGGGAGGGTAGTCAGATGCTCAGGTATGTCAAGGACCGCTGTCGCGTCTCCACGGTTGTCCTGGCCCTGGCGCTCACCGCCACGGCATTCCTGCCAGACCTTCTCGCCGGCAGGCAAGACGTGGCTGCAAGCCCCGCCCCGGAGTCCGGCGGCATCGCCGTCAGTCCGGAGTCGAGCCCGGCCTCGTTCACGGACACAACCTCGGCCGACTTCAGCGCCGGGACTCCTGACGCCGGCACGTACATCTCCGAGACCGCCGACGGCGAAATCATCCTCGCCCCGACGTTCGGCACGGAATTTTCCGGCGACTCGCTTCCCGCAGGGATGTTCTCCACTCAGTGGTTCCCCCCGAGCGGCGTGGCCACGTTCGCCGGAGGCAAGGTCACCCTGGACGGCGTCCTGCTCGGCACCGACGCTTCGTACGGCCCGGGCCGAACGCTCGAGTTCTCCGGGAACATCGGCGGCGCTTCGCTGGATTCGCTGGGCCTCGGCACGAACCTCACCACCGCCCCCTGGGGCGTGTTCCGCACCGGCCTCTTCGTCTTCAATCTGATGACGAGCACGAACGACGGCACCGCGCAGGGCGGCAACGTCCCCGGCATGGTGTTCGATGCATTCCACCGTTACCGGATCGACTGGGCACCCGGGAGCATCTCCTATTTCGTCGACGGCACGCTCGTCGTCACGAACTCGAATTCACCGACGGCGGACATGCGCCCGCTGTTCAGCAATCTGTTCTTCGGCGGCAAGAACAACATCCTGGACTGGGTCCGCCTGACGCCCTACGCGCTGGCGGGCACCTTCGAGTCCCGCGTCTTCGATGCCGGCGGCTCGGCGCACTGGCTCGATCTCGTCGCCACCGCCAGCATGCCCGACGGCGCGTCGATCATCTTCGAAACCCGATCCGGCGACACCTCCTCGCCGGACGCGACCTGGTCGGATTGGCAGTCCCTGGCCGGCGGCTCGATCGCCAGCCCGAACGCCCAGTTCATTCAGTACCGCGCCCTCCTGACGACATCCGATCCCGCCATCACGCCGGAAGTCCAGTCGGTGCTGATCAACTACGAGACCGGGTGCGCGGACGAAATCTGCAACGGCATCGACGACGACTGCGACGGCGAAATCGACGAGGGCGGCGCCGCCCTCTGTGACGATCACGACCCCTGCACCGCGGACGCGTGCGTTGACGGCGCGTGCGTCAACACGCCGGCCGAGGCGGGCACCACCTGCGACGACGGCGATGCCTGCACCACCGAGGACACCTGCGACGCCGACGGCAAGTGCGCCGGCAAGCCGATTATCTGCGACGACGAGTACGCCTGCACCAGGGACGCCTGCGTCGATGGCGAGTGCATCTCCACGCCGCTCCCGGCGGGCACCACCTGCGACGACTTCGATGCCTGCACCACCGAGGACACCTGCGACGACGAGGGCATCTGCACCGGCAAGCCGATTATCTGCGACGACGAGAACGCCTGCACCAGGGACGCCTGCGACAAGGGCGCGTGCGTCTACACCCCGACGCCGAACGCCACCTGCGACGACGGCGATGCCTGCACCACGGAGGACACCTGCAACGCCGACGGCAAGTGCGCCGGCAAGCCGGTGACCTGCAACGACGGCAACGCCTGCACCCGGGACGCCTG
>DASYUH010000088.1 GCA_036001465.1 Candidatus Polarisedimenticolia bacterium | reverse complement strand
CGCCGAAGGCGTTCGGGGATAGAATCCGAGGCTCGAATCGCGGAGGAAAGCGCACGTGCGAACTCGAATCACGCTGCTGGCACTGTTGGGCGGGACGGCGCTGCTGGCGGGCTGCAACGACAACGGCAACACCACGACCATCATCAACCAGGGGATCGACTGCGGCCTGATCCGCGACGACCTGGTGGGAAACTGGACGATCGACATGACGTCAGCCAGTCGCACCTTGCAGAACTGCACGGGGGACGCACCGGGCCTCAGCGGCACCATCCTGATCGATGACTTCCCGCGGACGTACGGGGGCCCTGACGGCGTCAACGTGTTCGGGAGCGACGGGAGCACCAGCTTTCAGATCATCGCCGACCGGACCGACAGCGGTGACGACCCGACGGTCGACCGCGAGGTCACCGGCACGATCCAGGCCGATTCCTGCCTGGCGCTCCTGCGGGTCTGGGATCCGGACGAGGCGCTCTACGTCCAGTGCATCGGCACGTTCACCATCAGCAACGGAACGCTGTCCGGCGGATGCGATTCGGTCGAGATCGACTCCGACGGTATCGGCGGGCTCGACACGTCGTGCAGCCTCGATTCCAGCCTGGCGATCGACGCCAGCATCAACTGACGCGCAAGTCGCCGTTCCGGCCGGAAGGAGATTCCACCTGGACCCGAAGGAGATGCAGGAACGGATCGAAGAGGCCCTTCCCGGGGCCATGGCGCGCGTCGAGGGGGCCGAGGCCCACTTCAGCGCGGTGGTGGTCGCCAAGGCATTCGAGGGGAAGACTCGGATCGAGCAGCACCAGATGATCTACGCGCTGTTCCGGAAGGAGATGGCCGGCGGAGAGGTGCACGCGCTGCAGCTGCGCACCGTCACCCCGGCCGAATGGGAGAAGGAGATCTGAATGTCGCAGGACATCGTCGAAATGATCAAGAAGGAAATCGATTCCAACACCATCTGCCTGTTCACCAAGGGGACGGCCGACATGCCGATGTGCGGCTTCTCGGCGCGCACCATCGCCGTCTTCAAGGAGCTGGGGAAGCCGTTCAAGACGGTGGACGTCCTCCCGGACCCCCGCATCCGCCAGGTCCTGTCCTCGGTCAGCAGCTGGCCGACCATCCCGCAGGTCTTCGTGGGAGGCAAGTTCATCGGCGGTTGCGATATCGTGATGGAGATGCACCAGAAGGGGGAGCTTCAGCCCCTGGTCGAGCAGGCCTTCAGGACCCAGGCGGCGCCGGGCCGCTAGGCGCCGGCTCGATTCCCGGACGGGATGCCATGCCGTCCGGACCTCCCCGGCCCCTCTTCGTTCCCCCTGGCCCCGTGCACGGGAAGGTGGCGCTCCGCCCTCCCGGGGCCTAGATTCTGCCGCCGGGACGGACCGCGAGGGGGGAGGTCTGCCGCCTCAAGGCGGCCCCGTCCCCCGAGGGAAGGGGAGTCGCCCATACCGACACCAGCGGAGTACTCGAAGAGGGCGAAGCAGGCGGCGAGGGCCGGCAACTACGACCAGGCCGGGGACTTCTACCGCCTGGCGGGCGACTGGAAGCTGGCCAACGAGATGTACCTGAAGGGCAGCCACTTCGAGCTGGCCGCCCGGCTCGCGGAAGAGATGGGGGACCTGCCGAACGCCTCCCTGTATTACCTGAAGGCGGGGGACCTGGCGGCGGCCGGGGAGATCGAGCTCAAGCTGGACAACCGCGACAAGGCCGCGTGGATGTTCAACAAGGCCGGCCAGTTCGGACGGGCCGCCGAGCTCCTCGAGTCGACCGAGCAGTACGCCGCGGCGGCACAGAATTACAAGCGCGGGGGCTTCAAGGACAAGGCGGCGATCCTGTACGTCAAGGCGGGGCAGGAGGCGCTGGCCGCATCCCTGTTCGAGGAACTGATCGAGGACCTCAACCGGCAGGACCCCGGGGGCTTTCGCTCCGAGGCGGAGCGCGGGATGCTCCTCAGGTATCACCGCTTCGCGGGCGAGCTGCATTTGAAGCTCGAGCGGCCCGAGAAGGCCGCCTCCCACTTCGAGCTGGCGCTGATGTTCGACCAGGCGGCGGAGGCCTGGCGCCTGGCCGGCCACGCCGAGAAGGCGGCGGACCTTCTCCTGAAGCTGCAGCGGCCGGAAGAGGCGTTCCGCATCCTGCAGGAATCGGGGCGACAGCTGTCGTCCATGGCGCCGGGGGTGCAGGCCGAGATCCTGACGCGGCAGGGGAAGCACCGCGAGGCGGCCGAGATCCTCGAGGCGGCGGGAGTCCTGATCAAGGCCGCCGAAGCCTGGAAGGAAGCGGGCGAGCCGCTGCGCGCCGCGGTCCTGTTCGAGAAGGACGGCGAGACCGACCAGGCGGCCAACCTCTACGTGCGCGCCGGCAAGCACGAGGACGCGGCGCGCCTGTTCGAGTCGGCGCGCGACTTCAAGAACGCCGCCGAGCTGTACCGCAAGGCCGGCAGGACCGAGGACGCGGCGCGCGTCTACATGAAGGCCGAGGACCCGGTCGCCGCCGCCCGCCTGTACTACGAGAAGAAGAACTACGACGCCTGCATCAAGGCGCTGCAGAAGGTGACGCCGGAGGACCGGGAATTCCGCAAGGCGGCGTTCCTTCTGGGCCGCATCTTCGCCGAGCAGGGACTGCACACGCTGGCGGCCGACAAGTTCCAGGCCGCCCTCGACGGCGAGGACGTCAACGACGACACGGTGCTCATCCACTACTCCCTGGCGCTCGCCCACGAGGGGAACATGCGGCCGCGCGATGCGCTCCCCGTGTATCAGAAGATCGTGGCGTACGACTACTCGTACAAGGACGCCCTGTCCCGCATGAAGGCGATCGAGGAGACGCCTTTGGCCATGCTGGGAGCGCGCGGCGGCTCGAGGCAGGAGACCCAGGAGAGCGGCTGGTCCGAGCCGGGCCGCTACCGGATCGAGCAGTCCCTCGGCAAGGGGAAGCTCGGCGAGGTCTTCCGCGCAGTCGACACCGAGCTGGGCCGGAAGGTGGCCGTGCGGCGCCTGGCCGAGGGGCCGAACGAGACCGGCAAGGCCGACCGCTTCCTGAAGGAGGCGGCGACCGCCGCCCAGCTCAGCCACCCGAACATCGTGTCGATCTATGACACCGGCGCCGACGAGGCCGGCCGCTTCATCGTTTCCGCCCTCGCCGAGGGGCGCACGCTGCGCGCGCTCCTCGACGGCAAGGTGCGCTTCGAGGCGAACCGGGTCGTCGAGATCGGCCGCCAGATCCTGCAAGCCCTCGACCACGCCCACGGCCGCGGCGTCCTGAACCGCAATCTCCGCCCCGAGAACATCTTCGTCACCGACGACGACAAGGTGAGCGTGTCCGATTTCGGCCTGGGCATCCGCCTGACCGACCTGTCGACCCAGGAGCTCTCGGCCGGGCGCATCATCCAGTACACCCCGCCCGAGGTCCTCCTCAAGGACAAGGTCGATCAGCGCACCGACCTGTATGCACTCGGCATCGTCCTGTACGAGATGGCGGTCGGGCATCCCCCCTTCCAGGGGAGCGACGTCGGCCAGATGCAGGCGCACGCCCAGGTGCCGCTGCCCGGCCCCGGCGAGCGGCCGCTGCCGGAATTTCTCAAGGCGATCATCCTGCGCCTCATGGAGAAGGACAAGGAACGGCGCTACCCCGACGCGCGCGCCGTCCTCGCCGATCTCGAGCTGAAGGAGATCGTCCCCGGCATGACCGTCGCCAACCGCTACGAAGTCCTTGCCGAGATCGGCCGCGGCGGCATGGGGACCATCTTCCGGGCGCGCGACGTGGAGCTGGACGAGACCGTGGCGCTGAAGTTCCTCAAAGGGGAGATAGGCGCCGACCTGGCCGCGCGCTTCGTGCAGGAGATCAAGACGGCGCGCAAGGTGAACCACCCGAACGTCGTGCGCGTCTTCACGATGGAGAAATGGCAGGACCACCGCTTCATCGTCATGGAGTACATCGACGGCGTCTCGCTCCCCCGCTGGATGGGCAGGAGCCCGGCCCCGGGGCGCGGCGACCGCCTGCGGCTCGCGCAGCAGCTTGCCACCGCTCTCGACGCCGCGCACCAGATCGGCGTCGTGCACCGGGACATCAAGCCCGAGAACATCCTGGTGTCCGCCGGCGGCGACGCCAAGGTCCTCGACTTCGGCATCGCCCGTCCCGAGAACCCCGGCCACACCCTGACCGCGACCGGCGCCGTCGTAGGCTCTCCCATGTACATGTCCCCCGAGCAGATCCAGGCGATGGGGGTCGACCGCCGCACCGACATCTACTCCCTCGGCGCCGTGCTCTATTACCTGTTCACCGGCGTCGAGCCGTTCCACGGCAAGGACATCCAGGAAATCCTCATGAAGCACCTCTCCGCCCGTCCCCAGCCACCGCACACGCTGGACAAGACCCTGCCCCGCCCGCTGTCCGACGCGATCCTCCGCGCCCTCGCCCCGGATCGGAATCAGCGCTTCCAGACCGCCGCCGATCTCGGCAAGGCCCTGGCGATGGCGGTGGAGTCGGCGGCGTAGGTTATAGTCCTCCCATCAGGCCGGAGGTGGGACCCATGATCCGCGTGCCGGTTCGCCATGTGATCCAGCTTCTGCCGATCGTTCTCGCGACGGTCACGACCGTGTCAGCGGACGTGATCATGAAAATGAAGGTGGAAGCCGACGTGATTTCCTTCCCCGCAAAGGGTTCCTCGTCGAATCCCTGCCAGGTGCCGCTCCCGACCTTCCGTACGGGTGACAACCTGGTCCTCACCCTGGGGACCGACAGGGTCCGCTTGGATGGACCAGCCGTGTCCGTGATTCTCCGTCTCGATCAACGGCGCCTGTCTTTCGTCTTCCCGGGCGACAAGAAATACGCGTACCTGAAGCTTCCGATCGCGTATCAGAAATATCGGTCGGGATTCCAAAAAATGGCCGGTCCGGACCTTCTTCAGTTCCGTCTCGAAACCCTCACCGGGCCGGAGTCGACGAGCGGCCTGGGACGACCGGCGGTGAAATACTCCGCCACTCTGGCGAACGGGATGCGCAGCCGGTGGCGCGCCACCTTCGTGCTCACGAAGGACTTCCCCGCGGATCCAGGTCCGGCCGTGGCCCTCCGCATGGCTCTCCACAACCTGCGATTCAGTGGCGGTGGCTGGTTGGACCTCCTGCCGCTGGCCGGGGGGCTGCCGCTCCTCTGGGAAGAAGCCGAGCGCCAGCCCGAAACGGAATTCAAGTACAGGGAGGAAACGGTCGAGATCGAGCAACGGGACGTGGCGCCCGGAACCTATGATGTACCCGCAAGCTACACCAGGCTCGACTACGACCGGGACTGCATGCTGGTGAGGTATTAGCGGGTGAAGCGACGATGAAATGGAAAGGCGGGTGTTTCTGCGGCGCCGTCCGCTACGAGGTGAATGGGGATCCGGGCATCTCCACGCACTGCCACTGCGAGCACTGTCGGCGCACGAGCGGCGCGGCGTTTCTGACCTGGGTCGAATGTCCCGCGGCGGGATTCTCGTTCACGATGGGGACGCCGGGGTCCTTCCAGAGCCGGCCGGGAGTGACCCGATCCTTCTGCACCTCGTGCGGCACGCCGTTGACCTACAGGCATGTCGATACGCCCGGCACCGTGGACGTGACGGTGTGCAGCCTGGACGAGCCGGCGCGCGTGACGCCGCAGGACCATGTCTATCACGACGGCAAACTGCCCTGGGTCCGCCTCGCCGACGGCCTCCCGACCTATCGGCGGCGCCGCGCGGACGGCCCATGATGGCCGGAACCCCGTGAGCGAGGCGACGGGGTCCTCCACGCCGGACCGCCGTCTGCTCCTCGGCCTGAGCGGGACCAAGCTTCTCATCCACGTCCTGCTCGCGGACCGGTACGGCTATTTCCGCGACGAGCTCTACTTCCTGGACTGCGGCCGTCACCTCGACTGGGGGTACGTCGATCACGCGCCGCTGATCGGACTGGTGTCCCGGCTGGCGCTGATCCTCGGCGGCTCCCTGCACGCCCTCCGGATTTTCCCGGCCATCGCCGGGGCGGCCCTGGTGGCGCTGACGATGCTCATCGCCTGGCGGCTCGGCGCGGGCCGCTTCGGGCAGGGGCTGGCCGGGCTGGCGGTCCTCGTCGCGCCGATCTACCTGGGAACCGACAGCATCCTGTCGATGAACGCCTTCGAGCCCCTGTTCTGGATGGGGTCCGTCTATCTGCTCATCCGGATCGTGCAGACGGGGAACTCGCGGCTCTGGATGGGTGTGGGCGCGCTGGCCGGGCTCGGGCTCATGAACAAGCACTCGACGGTCTTCTTCCTCGCCGCGCTGGCGGCCGGCGTCCTGCTCACCCCGCTGCGGCGGGAGCTGCGAGGGCCCTGGCCGTGGGCGGGGGTCGCGATCGCGCTGGTGATCGTCTCGCCGAACGTGGCGTGGCAAATCGCGCACGGCTTCCCGACGCTTGAAGACCTGCAGAATGTTTCACGCGAGGGGAAGAACGTCGTCCTGGGGCCCGTGGCGTTCTTCGGCCAGCAAATCATCCTCCTGCATCCCGTCCTGTTCCCCTTGTGGCTGGCGGGCCTGGCGTGGCTGTTTGGGGGATCGGGCGGCCGGTATCGTGCCTTCGGGTGGACGTACGTCGCCCTGTCCGTCACCCTCTTCGCCTTGAAGGGGAAGAACTACTACCTCGCGCCGATCTACCCGGTGCTGTTCGCCGCGGGGGGGACGTGGCTCGATGCAGGGCTGTCCCGCTGGCGGGTCACGGCGGGCCGGATGTGGCCGAGGGGGGCGATCGTCGCTCTGGTCCTCGCGGCGGGGGCCGCGACGGCGCCCCTCTCGCTCCCCATCCTCTCCCCCGAGCGGTACGTCGCCTACGAGAAGGCGCTCGGTTCCGCGCCGCCCAAGACCGAGGTGGCCCACCGCGGCCCGTTGCCGCAGCTCTTCGGCGATCAGTTCGGCTGGGAGGAGCTGGTCGCGGAGGTGGCGCGCATCTATGACTCGCTGCCCGAGGAGGAGCGCGCCCGGACGGCGATCTACGCCAACAACTACGGCGAGGCGGGGGCGATCAACCTGTTCGGTCCGCGGCTCGGGCTGCCGCCGGCGATCAGCGGCCACCAGACCCATTTCTTCTGGGGTCCGCGCGGCTACACGGGAGAGATCGTCATCGTGCTGCAGGGGGACCGCGACGAGCTGCAGGAGCAGTTCGAGTCGGTCGAGACGGCGGGTGAGCACCATCATCCCTGGGGGATGGAGGAGGAGAACAACGAGATCTATCTCTGCCGCGGGCTGAAGACCCCGCTCGCCGTGCTCTGGCCGAGCGTCAAGCACTGGAACTGAGGAGGAGGTTGATGCAGACCATCCACGATCTGCCGCGGATCATCGAGAGGCACCGCGAGTCGGGCGAGTCCTGGATCGAGTTCCTGCGCGTTCCGTCGCTCAGCACGGGGGTCTACGTGCTGGGGGCGGGGGCCGCCGACCCCCAGGAGCCGCACACCGAGGACGAGGTGTACTACATCGTCGGCGGCCGGGGGATGCTGCGGGTCGGGACGGAGGAGCACGAGTTCATGCCGGGGAGCCTCCTCTACGTGCCGGCCCGGGCGGAGCATCGCTTCCACGACATCCGGGAGGAGCTCGTGGCGCTCGTCTTCTTCGCGCCCGCCGAGGGATCGACGGCCGCGTAGGATCGAGCCTGCGCCATTCCGGCCTACAATTGCGCCTGTCAGGCCCTGGCGGAAGGAGGGCGGCACTGATAAAGACCGGCCAGGAGCCTCCAGGGGAGTCCCGCCGTGCCGAAGGTCGAGGGTGGACAGGAGGGGTTGCGCGCCCTGGCGGCCGCGCAGTGGCGCATCGCCGCGACGCTGACCGCCGCGATGATTGCGCTGTACTTCGGGTTCATCCTGCTCATCGCCTTCAACAAGGCGTTCCTGGCCCGGCTGGTCATCCCGGGGCTGTCCCTCGGCATCCTGCTGGGGGCGCTGGTCATCGTCTGCTCCTGGCTCCTCACCTGGGTGTACGTGCGCTGGGCCAACACCCATTACGACGCCGGGCGGGGCCGGCTCCGGAATGGTGACTAGGGTGGAGCCCGTGACCCAGGTGGCCACGCGGATCGGAGAGCCGAACGCGGTCGCGATGGGGTTCTTCTTCCTCTTCATCGTGACGACCCTCGGCATCACCTGGTGGGCGGCCCGCCGCACGCGCACGACGGAGCACTTCTACGCCGCCGGCCGGGTGATCAGCCCAGGGCAGAACGGTTTCGCCCTGGCGGGCGACTACATGAGCGCCGCCTCGTTTCTCGGCATCGCGGGGCTCGTGTCGACCACCGGGTTCGACGGGCTCATCTATTCGACCGGCTGGCTCGTCGGCTGGCCGGTGGTCCTCTTCCTGATCGCGGAGCCGCTGCGCAACCTCGGGCGGTACACGTTCGCGGACGTGGTCGCCGCGCGCCTGCGCCAGGCGCCGGTGCGCATCGCGGCGGCGGTGGGGACGCTCGCCACGGTGACCCTGTACCTGATCGCCCAGATGGTCGGGGCCGGCGGGCTGATCAAGCTGATGTTCGGCATCCCGTACGAGTCGGCCATCGTGATCGTGGGGGCCGCGATGATCGCGTACGTCCTGTTCGGCGGGATGATCGCGACGACGTGGGTGCAGATCGTCAAGGCGTTCCTCCTGCTCGGGGGCGCGGCGGTCCTGGCAACGCTCGTCCTCGTACGCTTCGACTTCAACCCGGCGGCTCTCTTCGCCGCCGCGGCGGAGCGCTACGGACAGGGCGTCCTGTCGCCCGGACGCCTCGTGCAGAAGCCGCTCGATGCCGTTTCGCTGGGCCTCGCACTGATGTTCGGCACCGCGGGGCTGCCGCACATCCTGATGCGGTTCTACACCGTGCCGGACGCCAAGGCGGCGCGGACCTCCGTGTTCTACGCCACGGGGTTGATCGGGTTCTTCTACCTCATGACCTTCATTCTCGGGTTCGGGGCGATGGTGTTCGTCGGCCCGGACGCCATCCGCGCGGTCGAGCCCGGCGGCAACATGGCCGCGCCGCTCCTGGCCGAGTTCCTGGGCGGGACCGCATTCCTCGGGTTCATCGCCGCCGTCGCCTTCGCGACGATCCTGGCGGTCGTGGCCGGGCTCACCCTCTCGGGCGCCGCGGCCCTGTCGCACGACCTGTGGGTCCACGTCGTCCGCAAGGACCTCGCGAGCCCCAGGGAGCAGCTGCGCGTCGCCCGCATCGCCACCGTGGGGCTGGGAGTCCTCGGCGTCCTCCTGGGGATCACCTTCAAGGGCCAGAACGTGGCGTTCATGGTCGGGCTCGCCTTCGCCATCGCCGCCAGCGCCAACTTCCCGGCCCTGGTCCTGTCGATCTTCTGGCGCGGCTACACGACCAGCGGCGCCGTGACCAGCATGCTGCTCGGGACGATCACGACGCTGGTCCTGATCTACCTGTCCCCGACCGTGCAGATCGACATCCTCAAGCACGAGGCCGCCTGGTTCCCGCTGAAGAACCCGGCCCTCGTCACGATGCCGCTGTCGTTCGCCGCCGGCGTCGTCGTCTCGCTCTGCACCGCCCGCCGGGAGGAAGCGGCGGGGTTCGCCAGCCTGCAGCGGCGCATGCACCTGGGCGCGGCGGGGGAGCCATGAGCCCACCGCGCTGGCACCGACTCGGCACGGTCGACGACCTGAAGACGAAGCCGCTTCAGCAGATCAAGGCCGGCGACGTCTGGCTCGCCCTGTCCTTCAAGGACGGCGTGTTCGGGGCGGTCTCCGGCCGCTGCAACCACGCCGGCGGGCCTCTCGGCGACGGGCAGGTCGACGACCAGGGCTACATCGTCTGCCCCTGGCACCACTGGAGGTTTCATCGGATCACGGGCGAAGAGCGGCCGGGGATCCCGGCGGCCGTGCCGCGCCACGACCTCAAGGTGGAGAGCGGCGACCTCTACGTCGACCTGACGCCGGCGACGAAGCGCGTCCAGGCGCCGCACAAGCCCCACCCGCTGACCCGGGAGATCCGGCGCGAGCCGGGGCCGCTGCGCGTCGCCGGGATCTCGACCGCGGCGATGAACCGGACCTTCCCGCGCTACTCGACTTCGGAGGACCTGCTCCAGGTCGCGCTCGATCAGGCGGCCACCCGCGGCACCGAGACGAAGCTGATCCGGCTCAACGACCTCCGGTTCGGCACCTGCGAGGGGTACTACTCGCAGAGCGCCTGGGCCTGCACCTGGCCGTGCACTCTCACCCAGTCGAATCCGAAGGACGAGTTGACGGAGGTCTACGAGGCCCTGATCTTCTGGGCCGACGTGGTCCTGATCGCCACCTCGATCCGCTGGGGGGCCCCCGCCTCGCTCTATTCGAAGATGATCGAGCGGCTGAACTGCGTGCAGAACCAGATCACGCTGCACAACCGCGTGCTCATCCGCAACAAGGTGGCCGGCTTCATCATCACGGGCGGCCAGGACAACATCCAGGCGGTGGCCGGCCAGATGATGATGTTCTTCGGCGAGCTGGGGTTCCTGTTCCCGCAGTTCCCGTTCGTCGCCCACAGCCGCGGCTGGTCGGCGGAGGACATGGAGGAGAACATGGCCTTCGTCAGGAAGGACCCGCGGCTGCGCGACGGCACCCGGGCCCTGGCCGACCGCTGCCTGCAGATGGCCACGGTGCTGGTGGCGTCGGGCGAGGGGGCCGCGACGATCGAGCGCGGCGGCCGCAAGGCGTGCGCCCCCGACGGGCCCGCCTGACCGCCGCGGTCCCCGGCACCATGCCCGGACGGGCTCCTAGGTCTCTCCGGGGTCGAGCGTCCGATCGACGTGCATCCAGATCACGCGAGAGTACCGGAACAGAACCGGCGAGCCGAGGAGGATGACCGGCAGGCCGGCCGCCAGGACCGCCAGGTCCGAAAGGCGCCGGAAGAGGGCATGCACGAGAAGGACGGCCAGCAGGTACGCCGGGACCGCCATGGCATAGCTGACGTACATGGCCCCGACGAAGTACCCCGGCTCCCGCTCGAAGACGAGGCCGCACACAGGACAAGCGTCGTTCATCGTCAGGAGGCCGCGGAAGGCGCGCCCTTCCAGGCACCTCGGGCAACGCTGGCGCAGCACGGCGATCGCCCGGTCCTTCAGGTTGTGCGCCGGCATCCCCTACCTCCGCGGAAACCGGACCGAGCCTACCATGGCGCCCCGCGCGACCCGGTCCGCCAGACCTTACGCAAGCGCCGCGATGGGATCACGACGGCGCGCGGAGTGACACCCGGCTGGATGGTGCAATGGGACGCCGTTCTTGATCCCGGCGCGCGGCTCATGTAGGCTCTGCCCCACCATGACAGGCAGCACGTCCCTTCCGGACCCTCGGGCCATCCTCGAGGAGGCGCGGTCGCTCCGCTCCTTCATCGTCGACCTCACCCTGCGCGTCTGCCGCGAGAGGACCGTCAACTACTTCCCGGAGGACTTCCCGGGGGGCGGCCCGGACGGCATGACCTCGCCCGGGCAGGAGGGGAAGGTCACCGCCGTTCTGGCCGGAGAGCTGCAGAAGCTGGACATGCGCCCCACCACGCACGCCAAGGTGCCGGGCCGGGACAACCTCCTGGCGACGGTCGGCAAGGGGCAGCCGGGGTTCCGCCACATGCTGGTGCTGCTGCACACGGACGTCGTGCCGAGCGGCGCGCCGTCCGACTGGAGGTTTTCCCCGTTCGAGCCGTTCGAGAAGGGGGGGAAGCTCTACGGCCGCGGCGTTCTGGACGACAAGGGGCCGCTGGTGGCGTCGTTCGCGGCGCTGCGCATCCTGAAGGCGCACGAGGACCAGCTGCAGGGGGCCTTCACCTTCGGCGCGGTCGGGGACGAGGAGGTCGGCATCGGCGTCGGTCTGCCGTTCCTGATCGAGCAGGGGCTGATCAAGTGCACCGACGCCGTCATTCCGGACATCGCCGGGAACATGAAGGAGATCAACATCGCGGAGAAGGGGCGCGTCCTCCTCAAGGTGAAGGCGCGCGGCAAGCAGGCGCACGCGATGGAGCCGGCCAAGGGGGTGAACGCGATCAACGCCATGTCGCGCTTCCTCGTGGCGCTGCAGAACACCCGGCTGCGCCACCGGGCGCATCCGGTCCTGGGCGGGCCGACCGTCAATGCCGGCCTCATCCGCGGAGGCGTGGCCCCCAACGCCGTGCCGGCCGACTGCGAGGCGACGCTCGACATCCGCTACGTCCCCGGCCAGACGGGGGACGGGATCCGGGCGGAGGTGCAGGCGCTGGCCGACGAGGCGATCTGGGGGCCGGGCGAGGTCGCCGCGGGCTCCCTCTCGGTCGAGATCCTGCAGGACGCGAAGCCGTGCGAGGTGGCTCCCGACGCGCCCATCGTCAAGCGGATCCTGCGGCACGCTCCGGACGCGAAGATCACCGGCAGCGGCGGCGGCACGTTCGCCAAGGACCTGGTCCTGATGGGCGTGGACGCGGTCGGATGGTCGTGCGGCGACGAGGCGACCTATCACCAGCCCAACGAGGAGATCGAGGTGGAGCAGCTCGTGACTTTCGCCGGCCGCCTCGCCAACCTGGCGTTCGAGATCGCGAACGAGAAGCGTGCGTGATCCTGGGCCTCGTCCTGCTGTCGGCCCTGGCGGCCGGGACGGCGCCCGCCGGGGAGCCGCCCCCGAATCCTCACGACGCCACGGCGCACCACCCGTTCACGGACGTCGACAAGTGGACGAAGCTGTTCGACGACCCGAAACGGGACGAGTGGCAGAAGCCGCAGGAAACCGTCGCCGGGCTGGGGCTCAAGCCGGGACAGATCGTCGCCGACCTGGGGGCCGGCACCGGCTACTTCGAGCGCCATCTCTCCCGGGCGGTCGCGCCGGGGGGCATCGTCCTGGCGATCGACTCCGAGCCGGAGATGGTGCAGCACCTGGGCCGGCGGGCCCTGAAGGAGCAGACTCCGAACGTCGTGCCGGTCCTGGCGCTGCCGGACGAGCCGTTCCTCCCGCCCGGCCGGGTCGACTGCGTCCTGATCGTCGACACGTACCATCACATCGACGATCGCCTCAACTACTTCCGGCGGATGAAAGGGGCGCTGGCCCCCGGGGGCCGGGTCGCGATCATCGACTTCCACAAGCGCGAGCTGCCGGTGGGGCCGCCGCTCCAGCACAAGCTGGCGCGCGATTTCGTGCTGGACGAGATGACGCAGGCGGGCTGGTCGCTCGCGGGCGAGAAGACCTTCCTGCCGTACCACTACTTCCTGATCTTCCAGCCCGCGCCGCGCTGAGCCGCGGCGCCCGAGGGTGACATGCTGACCACGTCCGACTTCAAGAAGGGGCTGGCGATCCAGGTCGAGGGTCTCCCGTACATCATCATGGAGTACTCGGTCCAGACGCCCTCGGCGCGCGGCTCGGCGACCCTCGTCCGCATCAAGGGACGGAACGTGATCACCGGCCAGGTCCTGGACATGACCTTCAAGTCGGGGGACAAGTTCGAGGAGCCGGACCTCGAGCGCCGCAAGATCAATTTCATGTATGCGGACGGCGACGATTTCCATTTCATGGACGAAGAGTCGTACGAGCAGTTCCACATGGACCGCCGGGCCCTGGGGGAGACGGTGCAGTGGCTGAGGGAGGGGGTGACGCTGCGCTCGATCGTCTTCGAGGGCCGCGTGGTCGGCGTCGAGCTTCCCCAGTTCGTCGAGCTGAAGGTGATCGAGACCGGCCCCGGGGGACGCTCGGACATGGCGAGCGGCAAGGTGACGAAGGCCGCGACGCTCGAGAACGGCACGGAAATCAGGGTGCCGGTCTACCTGGCGGCAGGCGAGACCGTGATCGTGGACACCGGCACCGGGGAATTCGTGAAGCGCGTGGGAAAATGACGGCCCGCCCGCGTGCCGCGGGAGGCGGGTTCGCAGGAGGAGTCGCATGAAACTGTCTCGCAGGACGATGGCCCGCGCCGTGGTCGGCGCCCCGCTGGTCCTGGCCGCCGCGTCGGCGGCCGGGCTGGAGTCCCTGTTCGGGATCGGAGCGGCCCGCGCCGCCGGCCAGGCCGACGAGCCGCAGGCGTCCCGGCCCGAGCCGGACGAGCCGCCCGTCGCCCGATTCCTGGCGCGCCAGGAGGAGGGCCTGAGCTCCGACGAGCGCAAGCGCGTGCGCCGGGACGTGACGCAGCTGGAGCAGGCGCTCAAGGAGGTCCGCGACTTCAAGATCGGCAACGAGGTCCCTCCGAGCGGCACCTTCCGCGCCCTCAGGGCGAGGAGGTCCCATGCTCGGTGACGACGTCCTCTACAAGCCGGTCACCGAGCTGTCGCGCCTCGTGCGCTCGCGGAAGATCTCTCCCGTCGAGCTGACGCGCGCCTGCCTGGCCCGCATCGACGCGCTGAACCCGAGACTCTCCGCCTTCGTGACCGTCACCGACGACCTGGCGCTCGCGGAGGCGAAGCAGGCCGAGAGGGAGATCGCCGCCGGCCGGAACCGCGGCCCGCTCCACGGCATTCCGTATGGCGTCAAGGACCTCGTCGCCACCAGGGGAATCAGGACGACCTGGGGCGCGAAGCCGTACGAGCACCAGGTGTTCGACCGGGACGGGGCGGTCGTCACGAAGCTGCGCGCCGCGGGGGCGATCCTGCTCGGCAAGCTCGCCATGATCGAGCTGGCGGGCGGGCTCGGCTACTCGAAGGGGGATGCCTCCCTGACCGGCGGGGCGCACAATCCGTGGGCCCTCGATCGCTGGACCTGCGGCTCGTCGTCCGGATCGGGAGCGGCGGTCGCGGCGGCCCTGGTGCCGTTCGCCATCGGCTCGGAGACCTGGGGATCGATCATCTGCCCGTCCTCCTTCTGCGGCGTCTCCGGCCTGCGCCCCACTTTCGGCCGCGTGTCGCGGCGGGGGGCGATGGCGCTGTCGTGGACCCTCGACAAGCTCGGTCCGATGGCCCGCTCGGCCAGAGACTGCGAGCTCGTCCTCGAGCGCATCCAGGGGCGCGACCCGGACGACCCGTACTCGTCCGAGGAGAAACCGGCCCCCGCGTCCGACCCGTCGGCCGTGAAGCGACTGAAGCTCGGCTGGTTCAAGCTCGACTTCGAGAAATTCGGCGACAAGTCGGTCGAGAAGGCCTTCCTGGCGGCGCTGGAGGATCTGCGCCGCTCGGGAGTCCGCATGGAGGAGGCGAAGCTCCCCGACCTGCCGTTCGAATCGACCACCGTCGTGGTGCTGTCGGCGGAGGTGGCGACCGCCTTCGAGGAGCTCGAGAAGACGGGTGAGGCGCGCACGATGGTCAGCTCGGGCGCGCCGCTGTCGTTCGTGACCGCCCGGGCGGTGGGCGGCGCCGATTACGTGAAGGCCCAGCGCGTGCGCACGGTGTGCCAGCAGGCCATGGCCGATTTCTTCTCGCGCTACGACGTCCTGCTCTATCCGGGCGAGGGGCACACCGCCTTCCCGCTCGACAAGGATTTCAGCGACATCGCCTGGGCCGACCCGGTCGGCGCCGCAGGCAACCTGTGCGGCCTGCCGGCGATCTCCGTGCCGTGCGGCTTCGGCGAGGGCGGCCTGCCGGTCAGTCTCACGGCCCTGACCTCTTCCTTCGAGGAGGACAAGGGGATCTCCATCGCCCGGCACTTCCAGCAGATCACCTCGTGGCACGTGAAGCGACCGGCGCTCGACCCGCCGACCGGGACGCGCGCCGCCGGAGTGCGAGCCGCCGGGGCCCCGTCGCCCGCGGGCTCCTGAGGGGGGCGTGGATCCGAAGGGCAAGGTCGCGCTGATCTCGGGGGCCGCGCGCGTCGGGCGGTCCGTGGCCGAGGCCCTGGCGCGCCGCGGCTGCCACGTGGCGCTCACCTACAACCGCTCGCGCGACAGCGCCGAGGAGGCCGCGGCCAGGGTCCGCGCCCTCGGCCCCCGGGCCCTCGCCCTGCGCGCCGATCTGTCGGCGCCGAAGGGGGCCGCGGCGGCCGTCGATGCGGTCCGCGCCAAGCTCGGCGGCCCCGACATCCTGGTCGGCATGGCGTCGGTCTACGGCAAGACGCCGTTCGCCGGCCTCGACGAGGACGCCTGGCGGGCCAACCTCGACGTGGACCTGTCGAGCGCGTTCCACCTGGCGCGGCGCGCCGCTCCCATCATGAAGCAGGCGGGCTCCGGGCGGATCGTCCTGCTCGCCGACTGGCTCCCCGCGAGCGGCCGCCCGCGCTATCACGGTTTCCTGCCGTACTACGTCGCCAAGGCAGGGATCATCGGCCTGGCCGAGAGCCTGGCGCTCGAGCTGGCCCCGGAGATCCTGGTGAACTCCATCGCCCCGGGTCCCATCCTGAAGCCGCCCGGATTCAGCGCCAAGGCCGACCGGGCGGTGCGCCGGGAGACGCCGCTCGGGCGCTGGGGCGGCCCGGAGGAGATCGCGCGCGCCGTGGTGTTTCTCGTGGAGACCGAGTTCGTCACCGGGGAATGCCTGCGCGTCGACGGCGGCCGTCACCTCCGCTGAAGGGTCCCGGCCGGGACCGACCGACATGAAACCGTCTCGACCGTCGAAGCCGGGCAGGGGAGGAAGGGGCTCCGTCGCGCCGAGGGGAGGCGCGCCGGCCCCGGGCGCGCCTGTCCCGCGGAGCGGGCGCCTGCGGCGCGACGCGCTCGTCATCTTCCTCGGCCTCTGGTTCCTGTACGGCGCGACGATCGACCGGACCGACGTCTACGACTACGCCCTGCAGCAGTTCGTCATCGCCTCCCTGGTCGGCCGGGGCACGTATGCGATCGGAGAGGCCGGCGACGATCGGCTCAAGCGGGTGACCGACACCTTCGTCTACGACGGCCGGCGGTTGCCGGCCAAGCAGCCGGGGCAGTTCACCATCGGCGCCCTGGCCTATCTGGCGTGCGCCCCGTTCGGCATCGCCTACAACCGGGATCGGATCCTGGCCTCGGCCGCGGTCACGTGGCTGACGTCGTCGCTTCTGTCCGCCCTGGCGGCGGCCTGCCTGTATCTGCTCCTGGCCGGTGTCTGGGGGTTCGCCCCCGCGCTCGCCGCCCTCGCGGCGGCCGCCTGCGGCGTGGCCACCATCCTTTTCCCCTATTCGGGAGTGGCCCATCACGACATCCTGGCGGTCTCCTGCCTGGTCATCGCGCTCCTTCTGATCGAGAAGTCGATCCACACGGAAGGGCCGGCCGGCGCCGCGAGGGGCCGGACCCTCGCCGCGCCCCTGGGCGCGGGGGTCCTCCTGGGCCTGACGCTGTGCACCTGCTGCCGGCGATGATCCTGCTGGTCATCGTGGCGCGCGTGGCGCTCGCGCGGAGCCGGATGCGCACCCTGGCCGTGCTGGCCGGCCTGCTCGCGGGGTTGCTCCCGCTTCTGGCGTACAACGCGCACTATTTCGGCAGCCCGTTCCTGCAGGCGAACGCGGCAGGGGGCTTCACCGACACGTTCTTCCGGCCGGACGCCGGGAGCTTCCTGCATCACCTGAATGTCTATTTCGGGACGGGAGACCTGTCGCTGTGGAAGTACATGCCGATCGTGCTCCTCGGGGGAGCGGGGATCGGCTTCCTGGATCGCCGCCTCCGCGCCGAGAGGCGCATGCTGTGGGGGGCGATCGCCCTGCATCTCGCCTACGTGCTGAACATCGAGACGATCGGGGGCTGCCAGTACGGCCCCCGGTATCTGATTCCGATCGTGCCTCTCGCGATGCTCGGGTTGGCGCCCCTCCTGGCGTGGGGGAAGGCGGGGAGGAGGGTCTGGCCGGCGGTGGCCGCGGGAGCCCTCGCCATCGCTTCGACGGCGGTGAATCTCGTCGGCGCCCTCAAGGGGACCATGTTCTGCGACACCCGGGCATTCGCGTTCCTCGAGGACCTTCGTTCGCTCGCGGGGCTGTCGCCGGGCGACTTCCCCCTGGCCCCGCTCTGCCTCGGCCTGGCGGTTCTCGCCGCCATCGGCTTCGGCATTCGTACCCGGCTCGCCCGGCCGAAGACTCGGACCGCCTCCTAGTCAACCTGGGGATCCTGTTGTAGTATTCGCCCCCCTGAAACAAGGAGGCTCGACCATGAATCAGCGAATCATTCGGATCGCCAATCGACCGGTCGCGGCCGCCGCGGCCGTCATCCTGTCGGCCGCCGGGCTCGCGGCCGCCGCGACGCCGGCGTTCGCGGCGCCGGAGACCTACGTCATCGATCCGGCGCACAGCGCCGTCGGCTTCTCGATCCGCCACCTGTTCAGCCGCGTGCCCGGGCGGTTCACCAAGTTCGAAGGGAAGATCGTCGTCGATCAGGCCGACTACACGAAGGGCTCCGTCGACGTGTCGATCGACGCCGCGAGCATCGACACCAACGAGCCGGCGCGCGACAAGCACCTGAAGAGCCCCGACTTCTTCGACGTGGCCAAGAACCCGAAGCTCACCTTCAAGTCGACCAAGGTGACCCAGGCCGGGCCGAACAAGCTGTCCGTCGAAGGAAACCTCACGATCCGCGGCACCACCAAACCGGTCACGCTGGACGTCGACGTGCTCGGCTTCGGCCCGGGGTACGGCGGCAAGACGCTGGGGGGCTTCGAGGCGCGCACCAAGATCAATCGCCAGGACTTCGGAGTCGCCTGGAATGACATCATCGAGGGGGGCGGCGCCGTCCTCGGCGACGAGGTGGAGATCAAGATCAACATCGAGGCGGCGAAGGAGAAGCCCGCGCAGCCCGCCGCGACCCCGACCCCCAAGAAGGGGAACTAGGCCGAGATTCCGACGGGCTCCCGGGGTTCAGGGGGCCGGGAGGACCGACCCCGAGGTCGTGACCGCCTCTCCCGCGGGGGCCAGGTGCCGGGCGAGGAGGGCTTGCGCCTCGGCGACGTGCGCCGCGAGGCGATCGCGGGCGCACGACGAAGGGGCGAAGATCACCATCGCCAGCGCGCGCGTGGCGGGAGTCACCGAGGTCCTGAACGAATCGGAGGTCGGGTTCCCGAACGGCCCCTCGGCGTCCGCCAGGGTCGGACGCCCTTCCAGGTGGACCTCGTCCTTGCGGATGCCGGGATACGACTCGCCCGGCCTGCCGCGTCGCAGCGTCACCTCCCCGCGAACGCACCCGGCATCGTACAGGCCGATCGGCAGCAGGAACCGCAGGGAGCACAGGGTGCAGACGTCCACGGCGTTCAGGATGCGCGGCAGCCCCTTCCCCTGCAGGACACGGCGCAGCAGGGCCTCGGAGGAAGGCCGCGTGCGGGTCGGATCGATCCCGAAGTCGCGGTAGAGCTCGCGCGCCGGGGCCAGATCGGCGATCTCCCCCGGCGCGCGCCCCGCGTGCTCCGATGCCAGGGCGGCGGCGATCCGCTCCATCTCGGCCAGGAGCGGCTCGCCGGCCGGTCCCACCGCGACCGGCGCGGCATGGATCAATCCGGCGCGCAGGAGGCGGCGCGCCTCATCGTCCATCCGGAGTCCCGTCCCGGGTTCCCACACGTCCTCGGCCTCGTTCAGTCCGGAGCGCCCCGCGCTCACCTCGACGGGGCCAGCCGGCGGTTCACGACGCCGAACGGCGCCGGCAGGCTCCCAACGTACAGCAAATCGTAATCCACGCTGGCGCGGATCGAGGCGAATCCCTCGAAATAGGCGGCGATGCCGGCCACGTCCACCAGGAAGTCCGGGTCGAGCCGCGACAGGTCCACGGAGACCATCGCCCCCGGAATCCGCTCGAACGTGACGCCGGCTCCGCGACGGCTGACCCTCAAGTTCAGGCGCTTCTGGGCCGCGATGCAGTGGAACTGGCAGAGAAGCGGCACGTCCAGGGGAAGGGCCACCTCGGCCGAGGCGAAGGCGAAATTGAAGAAGGCGTTGTCGAGGACGTTTCCGCCGAACACGCCCGGCGACAGGAACGGCCCGCCGAACTCGCCGGAGTTCGGGAAGTAGTCGAACCCCACCAGGTCGAAGGCGTCGGAGGGGAACCCGGTCCGGTTCATCCCCGTCGTGACGGCGTTCCACAGTCCGAAGGCGATCTGCGAGAAGCCGTTCGGATCGGCGAAGAAGCCGTCGGAGCGGATCGTCAGAATCGCCCCGAACTCGAAATCGTCGGCCGATGAGAGGACCCGGCCGATCGGCGTCGAGATGCGGGCCGCCGGGAGGGTCGTGTCGTACAGCACCCGGAGCGTTCCCGGGCGGTCGCCCGCGAAGTGCGGCGCCTCCTCGGGGACGTAGGCGAAGCGGGCGGCGACATCCCCTTCCTGGAAGAAGACGTTTCCGGACTCCCCCGCAATCGGATCGGCTTCGAAGCGCTCCACCATCTGGGCCCCGGCGGGGGCTGCGCCCCCGGCCAGGGCAAGGGACGCCCCGAGGGCGGCGGTCAGGAGGGTGCGGTTCACGGCGCTCGTCTTGGTCATGGCAGGCTCCTTGTGAGAATGGCGAAAGAGAACGGCGGAAGGCGTGCCGGCAGGGCCGCGACGGGAGCGCCGTTCTCGGCGTTGAAGATCAGGATGCGCGGATCGAAGAAGCTCGTGTCGGCGACCAGCAGGAGCCCGTCCCCGTCCACCTCGATGGTGGCGATCTGTCCGGGGCTGTCGAAGATCGTCCCGAGGACCTCGCCGGTCGTCGGATCGAACGCCTTGACGTAGTTGTGGAACGAGGCGTCCGAGACGACGCAATAGCCGCGGCTGGCGGAGTGCACGGCGACGGCCGACACGTTCCCTCCCAGCGTGTCGTCGTCCACCAGGAGGCCGCGGGCGGCGCGGGTGATCGGATCCACCGTCTCGATGCCGCCGCTCAGGACCGGGACCCTGCTGGCGATCCCGGGGAAGAGGCCGGCCAGGCCGACGTAGATCAGGCCGGTCGCCCCCGAGTAGGACAGCGACTCGAACGGATTCTGCCCGGACAGGTCGATGACATCGACCACCCGGCGCGACACCGGGTCGATCACCGCGAGTCGCCCGCTCTTGAACTCGCTGAAGCTGGCGTTGGCGTCCTGCAGCGTCACGTAGATGAGCCCGTCGTGCAGCAGAGCCTGGTCGGCGCGCGGCAGGCGATCGGAATTGGCGGCGTACGGCGTGAGATCGATGCGGTCGATGACGGCGCCGTCCCCGAGATCGACGACGGCCACGTCGTTGAACGCCGCGCCGTAGCGCGTCACGAAGGCGAGCCCGGCGTCTTCGACGGTTGTGCTGCTCCCGCCGGCCCCGGGCGCGTCGGGCGGCAGGACGACGAGGTCGTGCGGGTTCGAGAGGATTCCGGTCGAGTGCTCGAAGATCGTAGTGAACGAACCGTGCGGATCGAGCCCCTGCAGATTGTCGAACGTGAAGCGGTTCACGATGATCGGTCGGCCGTCCTCGACGCGGGCGATCGGATCGCTGCTCGTCACCTCGAGATCCGTCTCGAGCGTGATGCGCGAGTCGTAGCGCACCTGGACGACGGCGACCTTGCCGATCGGCCCCTGCATGTCGGTCCCGGCGACCAGGTAGCGGCGGCGCTTCACCGCGACGAACGTCCCGGGGTCCGGGATGCCGTACAGGGTTGCTCCCCCCGCGAACCTGCGGGAACCGTCCTGCAGGGGCCCGGTCAGGTCGAGCAGCAGCGCGGCATTGCCGACGTGGATCGGTCCGAAGAGCCCGGTCGCCACGACGCCGCCGGCCAGAGTGCCGCGGATGGCCATCGGCTGCGGCGCCTCGAACGCCTGCGGCACCCCGCCGGCCAGCACCGAGACGATGCGCGCCCGCGCTTCGAACGACTCCTCATCGTCGCGCAGCGTGGCGTCATCGAAGGTCATCTCCATTTCGACATCCAGTCCGCGGTAGGGCAGCCCCACGACGATGATGGTCGTGTCGGGGTAGGTCGCCACGACGTCATAGATTGGCTGCAGCCGGGCGGTCCCCGCCCCGGGGAGAGGGTGGATCGGCTGGACCCCCGGGCCGCAGCCCAGCCCCGTCGCTCCGATCGCCAGGGCCGCCGCCGCGGTCGCGAGCGTCGTCGCTGCGGTCGCGAAGGTCGCGGTCGCGAATCTCGCAGCCGGCGCGCGGCTCAAAACTCCCACGACAGCCTCCCGTGGATGCTCCGTCCCGGCAGGGGGAAGCGGGCGACGTCGCGCGTCGGCTCATCGGCGATGTTCTTGATCTCGATCGTGCCTTGCAGGCCCCGGCGCAGTCGCGCGCGATACCCGAGATCGTGCAGGTAGCGGGCCGGCAGTGCCCGGCTCGGCGTATTCGAAGGATCGACGAAGTTCCGGCCGACGTATGTGAACTCGTAGAAGATCCGCCCAAGGCCCAGATCGAGCACCGCCCCGGCGCCCACCTCGTCCTGCGCGCGTCCGGGCAGGATGTTGCCGTCGCCAGGTCGGCGGCGGGTGTCGACCGGACTCTGGTGCGTGGCGTTCAGGGAGCCGGTGAAGCGCGACCCCAGGGCCAGCGCCAGGCTCAGCTCCACGCCGCGGATCCGCGCCCTGTTGATATTCAGGGCCACCACGGTGTTCTGGGAGTTGGGGACGAACTGGATGAGGTCCTCCGCCGTGGTCTCGAACCCGGTCGCCTCGATGCGCGCGTGACGCAACAGAGGGCCGGCGGGTCGGCGCACGTCGATCGCCAGGCCGAGGTCGAGGCTGCGGCCGCTTTCCGGGCGGAGCGCGGGATTGCCCAGGACCGAGCCCCGATTGCCGAACAGCTCGACGAAGTCGGGCAGGCGCTGGAAGCGGCCGAAATTCCCTTTGAGGGTCAGCGCGCCCCCGGCCCTCAGGCGGAACCCCAATTTGCCGGTGGTGCGCCGACCGGCGGGGAGGTCGAAGACCAGGCCGCCGGTGGGGCCCGGCCGGAAGGTGCTCTCGTAGCGCTCGTGCCGCAGCGAAGGGTTGATCACCAGCCGGTCGGATCCGAAGGAGATCTGATCCTCCAGCGTCGTCGTGGTCGTGCGGCGATGGGCCGTCCCCCGGCCGCTCGGGCCGGACGACGCGAGGTCCTCGAGATCCGCCGTCTCGGCGCGCCGCGACGCCAGGAAGGAAATCGCCTGCCGCGACGAGGCGGCGACGACGAGGGCGGCCTCCGCCCCGATCGAGTCGGTCAGGGCGACGTCGTCGACGTTCCTGCCGGACAGCCCGATCAGGCCGCGCGGGTCGTCGAACTCCTCGCGGTAGCGCGTGAAATCGGCCGCGACCCTGGCCAGGAGGCGGCCGCCGGCGAGCCCCGGCACCTCCAGCTCCGGCCGGATGAGGAAGCGGGAGGTCGTGAACCGCGCCCAGGGGGACAGGCCGCTGTCGAGGCCGGGCACGCCCTGCTCGCGCGCGAACAGATCGGTGGCGACCTGGAAACGCGCTCTCGGCCCGGCCTTCAGCGAAAACCGCCCCGACAGGTGGCCGCGGCGGAAGTCGTTGTTGTCCCGGAGGAGGTTTCGATCGTCCCCCGGCTCGTGGGGCGTGCTGTTGTTGTTCAGGTATTCGAAATCGCCCCGGCTCCCCGCGCCGTCGAAGCCGAAGGTGTAGTCCCCCCGCCCGCGCGTCCCTGCAACCGAGGCGATCGCCTCACCCGAACGAAATGATCCGACCGAGACCGAGGCGCCCCCCGCGGGGTCGCCGCCGGTCCGCCGGGTGTGGATCATGATCGCCCCGCCGATGGAGGCGGCCGGCACGCCGGCCGGAGTGAACCCGCGGTACACCTCGATCGACTCGACCTGGCCGAGCGGCAGGTCGGCCAGGTTGACGCCGCCTCCCAGGGCCCGGTTGAGCGGCACGCCATCGAGGTAGACGATCACCTGCTCGGCGCTCGATCCGCGGATCGAGACCGTGGCGAACTCCCCCCCCAGGCCGCGGACCTGCACCCCGACCGCGTCGCGCAGGAGCTCCTGGACGGACGTGACGCGGCCGGCGAAGTCCTCCGCCCGGATGACCGTGGCGAACGCCGTCGAGTCGAGGGCCGCCTGGCCTTCGGCGTTGCCGCGGACCTCGACCCTCTCGACGGGGCGATCGGGCGCGGGAGGATCGTTCGCCGCCGCGGCCCCGGCGAGGGGCAGCCCGAGCGCGAGCAGCCAGGCGGCGGATCGCTTCACAGGCAGTCACCGGCGGCCGGCCGCCGCACATCGTGGGCCGAGGAGAAGCCGTAGCCGAGACCGCTCCCCGGCGGGTTCTGGCGCACCAGGTAGAAGAACGCCGCGCCCCGCGCGGGGGCGGCGGCGTCGGCCAGGCCGCGCGTCGTGAGATCGGTCGAGTCGTTCTCGACGCAGGTGACGACCCCGAGATCGACCAGCCCCCCCGTGGCGTGCAGAGCCGCGACGCCGCCGCGAACGACGTCGTAGGTGATCCCCGTGCCGAGGAAGTTCCAGCGGACCACCGTCGGCGACGCCTCGGCCACCTCGAGATCCAGGACGGGCACGAAGAAGGGATCCGGAGCGTCGCTCGCCGGATTGCGGCAGGAGGCGGCCTCCAGACCGTCGATCACCCCGTCGCCGTCCGTGTCGGGGCGCGCCGGGTCGGTCAGGTAGTAGTCCCTCTCGGCCTCGTCGGACAGTCCGTCCCCGTCGCCGTCGGGCGCCGTGCCCGGGGGGAGCGGACGCGCGTGAATCGCCACGACCGAATCGAGATCGAGCCCGTCGGAAGGACCGGGCACGCCGATCGGAAGGTTCGGATCGGTGATGCGCACGTACCGGGCCCGGGCCAGGCCGACGGTCGCCAGATCGAAGGCGTCGCCGCCGTGCCCCGAGACCCCGCCCGGCGCCGCCGCATCGAAGACCAGCGGGTCGTCGGGGACCAGGTAGTTGCCGGTGAAGCTCGGCGTGATCCCGGCGAGGCCGACCAGACGAGGGAGGAGGCTCTTGTCGGTGCAGATCGAGACCACCTGGGACAGGGCCGCCGCATCGTACGGGAACATCCTGAAGTCGATCCCGTCGTCGCTCGCCTCCACGATCCCCGGCTCGGCGAAGACGCTGTAGGGATCGGCCGCGGATTGGGGTACGGACGTGCAGAAGAACGGATTCTCGAAGACGATGAAATCGGGTCCCGGGGCGTCGATCACCTCGCTGTCGGTGAACTCAAGGGTGATCTGCCCGCCGTGCCCCAGCGACAGCACCGCGAGCGACCCGGTGGTCGGCGTGGCGTTTCCCGGCGGACCAAAGACAATCCCCGGCTGCCAGCTGTTGGTCGCCGGCGGAGACGAAATCGTGCCCATGACGAGGGACACGATCCGATCGGGGAAGCAGTCGGTGAGCGACTGGGCGCGGGCTCCGGGACCCGGAGCCGCGGCCAGGATCGCGACGAGCGCGACGGCGGCGAGACGGCGCATGGCAACCCCCCTCGAGGCAGAACGACCTCGCGACGGATTGCCGGGGGAGACAGGGAAACAAAAAACCCCGGCCTCTCTCGAGCCGGGGAGTCATCGGTGGCGTGCGCCGAGATCCCTCTCCCGCGAGAGGTCCGTCACGACATCATCGCGGGCAGGTTTCCTGGCTCGCGGCTGTCTACTCACCGGCCCTTCCCAGAAGCCCGTGGCTCCCAGTGGGACTTTCCGGCTTTCGGTACCGCTCACAGTTGCGGGGCAGCGGGGGCTTCACACCCCCCTTCCCTTTTCAATCGTCCCGGCAGGCCGCCGGCACGATCGCCCACGATGCGAAATGACAAAGATCGAAAGCGCCCCTTATATACGCCGGGCCTCCGGCCTTGTCAATGTCAAGGCGTCGTCCCGGCGGGCGTCAGAGCGTGCGCTCGAAGACCTCCACGGCCCAGAACCAGGTCCCGCCTTCCCGTCGCCGATGCGTTCCCGCCCGCTCCAGCGCCGCGGTCATCGCCGCCGGCGGGTGCACGTACGCCCGGAACGTCCGGCCCCGAAGCCGGTTCGTGAAATTGAACGCCGCCATGACGAGGCGGACGATGAACCGCGGGCGGGGATAGCTGAACGCCACGAGCCGCCTCGCGCGGTCCGCGGCGGCGCCCAGGAGCCGGGTGAAGTCAGGATCGCAGCAGACCACCCGGTCGAGAGTCACGAGGTCGGCCAGGGGGAGGCTCTGCGCCACTTCCGGAAAGTCGGCATGCAGGAAGTCGACCCGCCCGGCATGGCCGCGCCGCCCGGCCTCCGCTTCCGCGACCGCCAGGTAGGCCGCCGAGGCATCCACGTGCACCGCGCGGGCGAAACCGCGCTCCAGGAGGACGTGATGAATCGCGCCGACGCCGCCGCCGACATCCAGCAGGACCGGTTCCGGGGGGAGGGGGATCTCCCCGATGGCCGCGAGCAGCTGCCGGGTGCTGGCGTCGGGGCCGCGGCTCTGGAAGCGCTTCAAATCGTGCTGCGCGAAGCGGGCGTCGAACTGTTCATCGGTGGCCTGGCAGCGGCAGCAGGTCATGCGCGCGGCCTCGCGGCCACGATGACTTCGACGCCCCGCGCTGCGAGCTCGGCCTCCACATCACCGGCCAGAAGCCGTCGCGCTTCGTCATGTCCCCTCAGTGCGGCATCCATGTGGCACAGCGTCAGGCCGCGCACGAACAGGTGAGCCTGCTCCCCCGGACAGAGCTCCGCCGCCGGCCGCATCTCCTTCGGAATCCAGGCCAGCTCCCCGGTGAACGGCATCGCCCGCACGGCCTCGTGCTCCTCTTCGACGTGGTCCAGGAAATGAGCGTGGTCGGCCCGGCGCAGAATGACCATCTGTTTGGTCGCCCGAGTCCGCTCGAGCAGCTCGTACAGGCCGGCGAGGGGGATCATCGCATCGTTCTCCGCCGCCAGGTAGAGGGTCGGAACGTCACGCCCCCAGGTGAAATCGAGCTGGACGGGGAGAATCCCCGGCTTCGGCCGGGAGCTTCCGCCCGGGGCGAGGGCCACCACGGCCCCGATTCGCCCATCCGCGCCGGTTGCGGCGAGCGCGGTCCAGCCACCGAAGCTGTATCCCGCGATTCCGATGCGTGCGGCATCGATGCGGGAGTCCGGGTCCCACGGCGCGGCGCCGAGAAAGTGATCGAGAAGAAAGCGGATGTCCGGGACACGGTTTGCGATCCAGGCCTGCGCCCGCGCGGCCCTTCGCTCGCTGGATTCATCATCCGCGCGCGCCAGCCCGGCCGCGACCACTTCGGAGTGATCCATGGCCGCGACCACGTACCCGTGGCTGGTCAGATGCGTGCAGAGAAAGGTGGCCATCCGTCGCTGCCACCGCGCGGTGCCGTGCGAGAAGATGACAAGCGGATACGTATCCGGCCTGGCGGCGGCATCCCGCACGGCCATCTGACGCCGAGGCGTGCCGATCGACGGCACGGTGAAGCAGTCCTGGGTCTCGGGAGCCAGGTCCTGGCCCGCATGCCGCTCGGCCGCCGGATACCAGACCTCGCAAGGGAACCGGCAGTCACGCGCCGCGTCACGCGCCTGGATCGTGCGCACGCCGACAGGGAAGCGACCACGGACGAATGGATCGTACCTGCCCATCTCGATCGCCTCGTCAATAATGAACGATCATCGGGAGCCCGGGCTGAAGATCCCTGGTGACCCCCTGAGTGCCGTTGTCGAGCGTCACGTCGAGCAGCCACCGCGTGCCCACATCGAACGTCACGAGCCCCTGTCCGGCAAGATAGGACGCGGCGGGGGGAAGGCGGTCCTCTCCGGGCGCGACGACGCGCAGTCGGGTCAGGCGCCGCGCGCCATTGGGGTGGAGGAACATCGCCCCCTTGACCGGGTCTCGCGCGAGCGCCTCGTTCTCTTTCTCGCGCGTGCTTTCGCGATGGGACGAGATGGAGAGCGAGACGGCCCTGGGCATCTCCTTCGGCGTCATCATCTCGATGACGGTGCCTGGATCCATCCAATCGGCGGTGACCGTCCAGGTCGGGAAGGGGAGCTTCTGCGGCGTCGCCGGCGTGCGATCGAAGACGATGCCGATCGGAGAGTAGCCCGTCTCGCGCCACGCCGACTTCAGCCGGAACTTCTCGGCGCCGGCCTTCGATGCCGGCGAGACCGGAACGGCCGGGTCGGGATAGAGAAGCTCGAGGAACCCATTGAGGAGCTCGACCGAGACCGACGCCGTCCCCTGGCCATCGTGACGATTGATCGTCGCGGCGATGCGGAACCCCGCCTTCTCCAGTGCCGTGCGCTCCCGCGCTCCGGTCCCGACCACGATCCACGCGTGGCTCAAGCGGAGCGGGGGCGCGTCGGCCGCGAAGGCCGATCCGCCGACCGCGACCAGCAGCACCGCGGAACGCAGCACGCCCGCCCTCACTGCAGCACTCCGCGTTGCCTCAGCCTCCAGGCGTACAGGCATATCGCCACCGAGATGCCCCAGCCCACGATCAAGCCGAAGAAGCCGATCGCGATCACCAGGGCGTTCCTGGTCAGGAGGGTCGCCAGCGGGCCCCCCATGAAGAGCTGCCATATCACGCTGGCGATGCTGAGAGCAAGGGCGGCGACAAAGAGTTCGAAGGCTCGCTTCCGCAACAACCACAGCCAGGTGGCCGCGACCAGGCTCAGGATCGTGAGCCCCATGCCGAAGAGAACGCTCCCGGTCGACTGGTTGCGGAGGATGGCCAGCTGCTCCTCCGGGAGAGGATAGACCCCAAGCTGAATCAACGCTCTCGCCAGCAGACCCCACGCCGTCGAGATGACGTAGAAGATGAAGATCCCCCAGACCCAGCCGGGGCGGACGCGCGGCGGCGGGACGGGATCAGGGTGGATCGAGTCTCGCTTCACGGCCGTTCATGCCCCGGTCCGATCCGGACAATCATGATCGAATTCACCGTGACGAAGAAAGGCGATGGTCTGTGCGATCACGTCCGGGCCTTTCATCATGAAGGTGTGCGTCCGTGGAACGGCCAGGAAATCGCTCATGCCCTCGACCTTGGTCCGCTCGACCGTCACCATGCCATCGTCGGCGCCCGGAAGCAGCCATGAGAACAACGGGTTCCATGTGCGGGTGCCCGCGATGACCCCCAGCTCGAAGTCGACAGGCCCGAGTCGAGCGGGCAAGCTCGATGAGTCCGTGCCCAACTGGCCGCGCGATGGACCCATGTGATGACGGACAATCGGGATCCGTCTCATCAGATCGACCAGCTCGCTGCCACCGTTGGGTGGGCCGAGCATGACCACACGGCCAAGATTCGCCGGTCGGTGGTGTTTGATGTAGTAGCGCACCACGATGCTGCCGAGCGAGTGCGTGACAAAATGAACGCGCACAGCACGCTCAGGACAGCGCCGCGCCAGCTCGATATCGAGGTGTCTGGCAATCGCCTCGACCGACTCATGCCGCGACGCATAGGCGACGCTCACCACGCGATAGCCCCGGGCCTCGAGCCGCCGTCCGAGCCGCTCCATCGATTGAGGAGACCGACCGAGACCGTGTAGAAGAACGACCGTCTCGCGTCCATCGTGCGTCAGGTCTGCCTGCGCACGTATCGGCCAGCCCAGAAGTGGAAGCAGCGCCAGGGCGGCGGCACGCGCAGGCCATCGGAATCCCCTCCCGGGGATCCGGTGCGCGGTCATCTCGAGCCAACCGCTGGACAATCCGGCCACGTATCCTTTCACTCGACGACCCGGCCACTACCAGTGAAGCAAGAAGACGGGCGCCATCGCTGCAACGGCAGCGCCGACTTGCAGCGCCAGGATCGGCACGGCCTGTCTTGGTGACTGCGGCACCCATTGGATCGTGAAAAACAGCACGATCGGCACCTGCGCGGCCATGAGAAGCTGCCAGATGTGAGCAGCTGCACCCTCATCTGCCTGGGGCGCGGGACCGTGCAAGGCAAGGAAGATCAACACCGTGGCGAGGGCACCAAGGGACATGGCAACGGGGAGGAAGGCGCTCGGGTGCTTAAGCATGGTCGATGGGCACGGATTCATAGTCGCATGCTGCGCAACCGACCTCGGCTGGGTCATCATATGTCACAACCAGGTCTCGATTGGATCCCCACTTGTGTTGTTATGCCGCCCGCCCGATCGCCACGTTGACCTCCTGTGGCACGGCCAAGCCATACCCGTCGACATACTGCGGCAGCGGGAGTCGTCCGGCGACCGAGAGCATAGATCGAGGCCTGTGACGGCGCCGCCGGGGGCCACCCGACGCGCCGCGAGTCGCGAGACGACGCCCGTTCCGCATGCGACGTCAAGCACACGCTCGCCCGCTCGTAAATCCAAAAGATCGAGGAGTGGCGGCACCCACGGTCCACTGATGAACGGCACGACCCACCGCTCGTACCGCTCCGCAGCATGGCCCTGGAGCTGGAACTGAGTCAGCCTCTCCGCTTCGCTTCCAGACTTGGCCTCATCTGCGGGTGTCATCGGATCGTGTCTCCACGCTCCCTTCTCTCGATCGCCGCACGGAAGAGTAGGGTCTGTCCGACCGCCAGTCAACCGATGCGAGCGACCCCCCATGGACTTCACGGGATACCGGAAGATCGCCTCCACATGTCCGATTTCCATGAGCATCCTCGATCCGAGCCCGCGCAACGCTCCCGCTCAGGCGCGGCGGGCGCGAACCCCTATGGGAGCCATCTTAACTGCCCGTCGGCGCGGGGAGATGAGAGGCGTGGAACACGGACAGCTTGGGTGAGCCGTCCGCCTGGCGCACCCAGACTGTGGACACGTACCCCTCCGCGCGCAGCGGCATCCCCCCCTGTTGAGCTGTAAAGAGGAAGTGGGCTGTGCACCACGCCACCTGCCCGGCTGTCTGGACCCGGAGCTGCGAGAGGCTGATGGAGATTCCCTCCAGAGTGTCGAAGGACCCGGAGATCCAGGCGCGAATTCCCTCGGCATTCTCGAATTTCCCAGGCGGCACCGGATCAAACACGATGGCGTCCCGTGTGAACGTGCCCGCGGCAGCTTCCACATCCTCGCGCTCCCAGGCGGCTGCAAACCCCTTCAAAGCGGCTTCCACCTCTGTCGCCGATGCCTCGCCGACCTGGGGCGGCGGGGCCGCTGGGCAGGCCACCGATATCATCAGGGCGAACACCGTCCAGGCCACCGTGGATCGTGGCGGGAAGGCAGAACATCGTGCATGTGGGGTCTTCATTTCTGGCCGCCTTTCTCATGAGGAAGCATCGTAGTGTGCCGCCGCGTCCGCCGAACGCCCCGGTCAAGCGATGGTCAGGCGCCCTCTAGAATCGAGATGCCGGCGCCCGTTTCAATCTCACGTGTGAATGAGAAACCCGCTGCATCAAACAGCGCCACGTACTCCCCGAATGTCGCCCAAAAGGGGGGCAACCCGAACATCCGCACGTAATCGCGCATGGACTGTGGATGATCGGCGCGCAGCATTCGAGACGCCGGCGAGTGGCGGAACTTGCCATCGCACGATTCGAACACGCCGTGCGCGGAAAGAAGCCGCAGGACCCGGCCCAGGGCTTCAGGGTGCGCGCCGACCGACGTGGCCAGCTCGGCGGCAGTTCGTGGGGTCTCGTCCAGCTTGTCCGCGACGGCAAGATTGGCCACGACGTGCAGGCCACGCGACAGACAGTAACCTCCGGCGATCTGTCGTAGCGTCTCGAACGGATTCGGCTCAATCATCGGCGCTTCTCCTGTCTGGATGCGTAAGACGTCTTATTTCAGTCCCAGCGCTTTGCCGGCAGCCAGGAGGCGAATCGCCTCCTTGAGACGTCTGAGTTTCGTGTCCTCGCGCTTGGCGGACTCAATCCAGGCGAAATACCGCCGGCGTTGCGAGGGCGCCAACGCTTCGAAGTGGCGCAAGGCTTTCGGGTGATTCCTCAACTCTGCCTGGATGCAGGCCGGAAGCCTTGAAGGCATCGGAAGCCGCGGTGGTCGAGGACCATAGCCGCGATCGGTGGGGGCCCGTTCGATCCCTGGCGGTTTCAATCGCCCGCTGGCCTTCAGCTCGGCGTAGCGTTGCCGATTCACGGCGGACCATCGGCTGTTCGCTCTGCGCGGCGTGAACTTCTGCGCGTACCGCCGGTCGTCCAGGCGCTTGACGAGACTGTCCACCCAGCCAAAGCACAGCGCCTCGTCCCGCGCGTCCTTGTACGCGATCGACGCAACGCCGGTGTGTCGCTTGTAGAAGATCAGCCAGACCTCCGACACCGAGGCATGATGCCCGGTGAGCCATTCGCGCCACTGATCGAGCGTCCTCACAAGCAATGTCTTCATGGTTGGACAGCATCAGGCGAAGTTCGGAACGTGTGCCGCTGTCGCATCAGAGCAACGATGTCATGGCCCTCTGCCTCGTCGATCCCCTCGGCAAAACGAAACGTCCTGGCTCCATAGTCGAAGGCGATGACTCCAGCACACATACCCCCGGGTTTCCAGCTCGACCGACCATCCCAGGGATTGAACGTCGCCGGAGACACCCGAAGATTTGAGATACTCCCGATCTCATATTCCCGGGCACGCGCGATGCCAAAGAGTTCGCGGCGGACAAGCAACGCATCGGGTCGGAGGACGACGCGCTCCCTTCCGCAGAGCATCCAGAGCAGGGACTTCAGCGCCAGACCACCGAACGCCGTCCACATGACGAGCCACACAAAAAGAAACAGGCTTGGCTGGCCGTCTGCCGGTTTTTCGAGGAGCTGCCGGATGACCATCACCTCGCCGAACAGCCAGCCCGCGAGCCAGACTGGCAGGAACAGTATCGCGAAGACGTGACGCCTGGCGGGGATGATGACTTCCAGACCCTCCGCGACATCAGACCAGCTGGCTCGGTGTTTCGGAATGGGGACGCTGACCAAGCAACGCTCCATCATGATGCCGTCCAACGGCCTTGCCTCTCAGCCGCGGCCACCGCACGCGACACTGTAGCACCTGCGAGGATGGTGAAGCGGTGGCCGTCGGCTGCGGCGGCGAGTCAGGCGGCGCGCAGGGGCAGTGTGGCTTCCCAACCAAAAAAGGCGTGCTCCCTCATTGCAATGAAGATCGCGCGCGCCCTCTCATCACGCCTTGTCCTGGGGCACGCGATGCTGACCGACGCTCCTTGCGCACGCCCATCCGACGACGAGACCAACTCCTGCGCTGATGGGCACCTCTAAGGCTCCCAGCATCACGGTCGCAGGAGGCATGAAGCCCGGGTGAAGGAGGTCGATGACCAAGCCGGAAGCGGCCCCCAGCATGACACCGATCGCGAGAGTGCCCAGAAAACCTCGAAGCCAGACGGATCCCAACCGGGCGCTTGCGCGAGCGAACACGCTTGCGATCCAACCCGCGACGAGCGGGGCCACGATCAGAGCGACCCAGTTCAACCTTACTCCTGTTTCATAATCCATACAGTGCTCGATTATCTGGGCGTCCAACGCCCCGGCTAAGCTGCGACGCGCGTGCGCAGCCGCTCAATCCGCCACGGATGTCCCGCGCGCCGCCAGCTGATGTTATGCGTCTCGCCGACTCTTCCAGGTCTCGGGATCTCGGTGCCCGTGTAGGCAGGCCAGCACCACGATCTCGTGCTCGGATACGAGGTAGAAAACACAATAGGGAAACCGGCGGAGTAGGGCGCGTCGCATGTCGCCGTGGGCGATCGCGAAGGCAAGCGGGCTGCGCTCGATGGTTTCGAGGCAACGATCAAGGGTTTGCAGGAACTGGTCACCAAGATCATGACCTCGCTCTCGGTACTACCCGAGAACCCCCTCGACGTCCGCCTCCGCCGCGGGCGTGAGGCGTAGCGTCACTTCTTGCGCGCCAAGGAGTCGCGAACCGCCGACCAGGGCCGGGCCGCTCGAGGGTCTTTCTGGTGCTCGGCGAGGCGACGGTCCAATTCCTTGCGTTGGGCCTCGGTTACGGGAAGCGACTCAGGGTGCTGAGCGATGCTATCCCACGCGGCCTCAACAAGTTGGATACGCTCCTCGATACTGAGGCTCAGAATTTCTTCAAGCTGGGCTGGACTCATGTCCCAAAGTTTACGCCGGCACTGGCCCGGATGCAATCAGTACGCATAACGCCCCGCATAACCTGCGGGCCGGACCGGCGCGCGCCTTGCCGTTCTTGCAAGGCGCGTGACGGAACGGACCGTCAGGTTCACGCGCTTGTTAGGCGACCCATACCTCCGTGCATTTGCCTCCTTCGCCGGACGAAACCGTCGACGCTCCAACTCCCGGCGCCGTGCGAGGCGAAAAACATGAATATGAAGCAAAGCAGCACGGCGGGCTCCCCGTGGTTTTGGATGGGCCAGGCGCCGCCGGGCTGATGAAACTGAAAATAGGCCACTGCCATCTCCCCCGACAAGACAAAGGCGACCGGTTGGGTGAAGAGCCCGAGCAGGATCGCAGTGCCGCCGTAAAACTCCAGCACACCTCCGATCCACGTCTGTGACATCATCGGCGGGTGTCCCCCGTACTGGGCGGGGACTCCGCCGAACCAATCAAAGATCTTCATGCCTCCAGCTTGGAGAAACAGCAGGCCGGCAACGACGCGTAATAGGAAAACTGTGATTTGCCTTGCCCGCTCCATGTTCATGAGTTTCATAAGGGGTGATCCTCCTCTTTGATGTATCTCGACTCGTCAGCAGCTTCAGGTCGCCTGACGTTCCCGCTCAGGCGCGGCGGGCGCAGGACCTCCTGACGTCAACCTCAGACCCGCTGGCCGCCGACGGCTGCAGCGGGTAGTTGGCCCGCTGGTCTACCATGTTCGGTCGCACCATGGGCCCTGAACGAATCGGCGTCAACATCCACTGGGGCCTTGCCCCGGTATTCGTATTGCCGCCCATGCTGATAGTCGCTCTAGCTGGCTTCGTCGATGGCTTTAGCTCAGCCAGCTGCGCCAGAACCATTCGCCATCCCTGTCGCACCATCACCAACACAATTGAGACCCTGGCGGTGCCGCTGTGATCCTTCCCCTCTAGAGTCGCCTTCTGAGTGCTGTTTGCGGTGACAACGGCCGTATCACCGTAAATTCGAGTTTTTGCGTCTTCAAAGACGAGTGATTCGAACTTCTCGGTGCCCGACTTGAACAATTCAAGGAGCTGCGCCTTAGTGAAAATCTCGCCGTCGTGGCTGACAAACGTAAACTCGTCAGCCCACGCCCTATTAAGAGCGCTGAAGTCACGCGTCGACATTGCTGCCGCGTACCCGGCAAGGTATGAGTCGACTGCCGCCTCGTTCAGTGCCGGATTGCCAGCAGCCGCCTCGGTATTAGCGGTTGCATTTGCAGGGTTGATCGTGTCTGTAGGAGGTTGCTCGCAGGAGCTAGCCAATACAAACAGAATCACCACAATAGCGAAGTATGCAAAAGGTCTTCGCATAATACCACCCTCCTCTACAGATACCGGCTGCAAGACAAACGGTGGCACAGCCGCAAAGCGCCGCTCGTTCAAGGTGCTTACCAACCCATTCGAGCCTCGTCAATGGTTTGCCCAGCCAATCGAGGTACTCCGCGCCTCTGTCGGCCCAACGCCCCGGCTAAGCTGCGGCGCGCGTGCGCAGCCTCTCAATCCGCCACGGCCCCCCGCGCGCCGCCAGCTTCAGCCGGTTGTTGGGCGGCTCTTCGAGACTAGACACGTAATGGGCTATTTGCTGCGCCAACACAAGAACGTACCTTCTTCACCACGGTCCTCAGCGATCCGCGCCCGTTTGAATGCCTCGTGGTCGAAGCCTTCCATGGAACTGAGCTTTGCTGTGAGTTCGTCTCCACCGACTACTAGCTCGACTGGGGCATAAAACGCAAAATTGCCCGGGGTGGACTGCGAACCGTTAATCGCCCAGAACGCCTCCGCATACACTTCTCCAGAGGTGACTACTTCAATCTCAACGGTCCGAATATCACACCACCGGACGTAAAACTGGCGGGCTCCGCTAAACCAAGCGGCAATGCCGGCCTCGTCGAATTCGACACGCGGCGCTTCGTTCACGTTCTGATCAGTCATTGCGCTAGTCCGCCCAACGCCCCGGTTCAGGCGCGGGGGGCGAACGCCCAACGCGCCGGCCCAGCACCTCCCAACCCGCCCACCGCCGCCTGCAACCGGTAGTTCGGCGGCCGTTCCCGATTGGCGATGCTTACCGCCCGCGCGGAGG
>DASYUH010000087.1 GCA_036001465.1 Candidatus Polarisedimenticolia bacterium | reverse complement strand
CCGGTGCTGATCGCCATGATGACCCCGACGAAAGCCAGCGAGGCCCCGACCTGCGCCTCCGACCAGTGGAACTTGAGCATGGTGTAGAACGCCCAGGTGCTGGGGAGCACCTGGTGGCCGAGCTGCCAGAGGAACAGGGCTCCCGCCAATCCGAGCACCGTGGGGTACCTGCGCAGGTGCATCAGCGTGCCCAGCGGGTTGGCGCGCTTCAGGTCGAAAGGGCGCCGCGATTCCGGCGCCAGCGATTCCGGCAACGCGAACAGGCCGAAGAGGACGTTCAGGAGCAACAGGCCGGCTGCCGCGAAGAAGGGGGCCCTGGGACCGAACGTTCCGAGCAGGCCGCCGACCGCCGGTCCGATGATGAACCCCATGCCGAACGCCGCGCCGACCAGCCCGAAATTCTGCGCGCGCCGGTGAGGGGGGCTGACATCGGCGAGATAGGCGTACGCAGGCGTGAAGGACGCGCCCGCCATCCCGGCAATCGTCCGGCCGACGAACAGCCAGGCCAAACCCGGGGCGAGCCCCATGATGAGGTAATCGACGCCGAGCGCGAAGACCGCGAAGAGGATCACCGGCCGGCGCCCGAAGTGGTCGCTCAGGTTCCCGAGCACGGGGGCGCAGAAGAACTGCATGACGGCATACACGAACCACAGCCAGCCTCCGTACGTCGAGGCCTTGCTCAGGCCCTCACCGGTCAGCTGGACGATCAGGGCGGGCAGGACGGGAAGGATGATTCCGAACCCGATGGTATCGACGAGCACCGTCATGAAAATGAAGAGAACAGCGCTCCTGCCGGCCGGGGTGCGGGTCATGGCGGGCCAGCCTACGCGAACAGGCATTCGGGAGCAAGCCGGACAGATCCCCTTTTCCCTTGCATTTGCCTCGGGCGCGGCGTACTGAAAAGGCTCAACCTTCGAGGGGGGCCCCGGCTTGGGCTACAGGCCGTCATGGACGCTTTCTGTCTTGCTCGTGGTGCTCGCCGCGGCGGCCTCCCCGATCCGCTCCGCCCAGGCGCCGGTTTCCGCCGACTCCGGACCCAGCGTGGCGCGCCTGTGGAACGAGCGGCTGCTCGATGCCATCCGCATCGACATCCCCAAGCCCCCGGTGCATGCCCGCAACCTGTTCCACCTGTCGGTGGGGATGTGGGACGCGTGGGCGGCCTACGCCCCCGCGGCGGTCGGCTACCTGGTCCGGGAGAAGCAGCGCGCCCCGGATGTCGAGGCCGCGCGCGCGGAGGCGATCAGCTACGCCGCCTACAGGATCCTGAAGTACCGTTTCCCGGCCGGCTACCTGGATCTCGAGGGCAGGCCGTGCCATCCCAAAGCCGCGACCTCGCAGGCGGCGTTCGACGCCCAGATGGACGCGCTGGGCTACGACCGGGCGTTCACGTCGCTCGAGGGGGGGGCGCCGGCGGCTCTCGGGAACCGGATCGCCGCCGCCGTGATCGCCTACGGCCAGACCGACGGCTCGAACGAGGGGGTCGGGCTCTGCCATCCCGACGACACCGGCTACGTCCCCGTGAATCCGGAGCTGATCTTCAAGCTCCCGGGCGTCGGGCCCATCGTCGATCCGAACCGCTGGCAGCCGCTGGCGTTCGACTTCTTCGTCACGCAGAACGGCATCCCGATCGGCCGGTCCATCCAGGGCTTCGTCGGCGTCGGCTGGGCCGACGTGCGACCGTTCGCGTTGCTGCCCGGGGACAGGGACCCGGCGACCGGTCTCCCGCTGGATCCGGGTCCTCAGCCCCGCCTGGGGAACGCCGGGGATGACATTGTGAAGGATGCGATGGTGGAGCTGATCAGGCTGAGCAGCCGCATTGATACGGCGCAGGGAGCGACGGTCGACATCTCGCCCGGGGCGATTCTCAACAATTCGCTGGGCAGGGACGACGGCACGGGCCATCCGGAGAACCCGTTCACCGGCACGGGGTATGCGCCGAACGTCGTCAACCGCGCCGATTTCCAGCGGGTGGTCACGGAATTCTGGGCGGACGGCCCACGATCGGAGACGCCGCCGGGGCATTGGAACGTGATCGCCAACTCCATGTCCGACCTTCCTCTGATGCGCGGCAACAAGCGCATCGGCGGGAAGGGGAGGGCGGTCAACGACCTCGAGTGGGACGTGAAGGTGTACCTGGCGCTCAATGGCGCCGTCCACGACGCCGCGATCTGGGCCTGGGGGAACAAGAACGTCTACGACTCGTCCCGGCCGATCACCCTCATCCGCTACATGGCCGGGCTCGGACAATCGAGCGATCCGTCGCTCTCGTCGTACCATCCCTCCGGGCTGCCGCTCGTTCCGGATCTCATCGAGGTCATCACGGCGGAGTCCTCGCAGCCCGGCGGCCGGCACGAGAGCCTCGCGGCCTACCGCGGCGAGATCGCCATCCGCGCCTGGGCCGGGCCCCCGGGCGATCCGACCGTTAAGGCGAGCGGCGCCGGCTGGAGGCGCGGCGTGCTGTGGCTGCCGTACATGCCGAGGAACTTCGTGACGCCGCCGTTCCCCGGCTACACATCGGGGCACAGCACCTTCAGCCGGTCGGCGGCTGAGGTGCTGGCGGCGATCACCGGCACGCCGTTTCTACCGGGGGGGATCGGGAGCTTCGTGGCGGCCGCAAACCAGTACCTCGCCATCGAGCGGGGTCCCAGCCAGACGGTCGAGTTGCAGTGGGCGACCTATTATGACGCGGCCGATCTGGCGGGCATCTCGCGGCGCTTCGGCGGGATCCATCCGTACTACGACGACTATCCTTCGCGCATCGCCGGCTCCCGCATCGGCTCCAAGGCCTGGACGAGGGCCCGGGAGCTCTACGGTCCGGGAACGGTGACACTGTGCCATGCCCCGGGGTCCGCATCGAGAGCGGAGACGATCGAGGTCGGTGCGGCGGCGGTCCCCGCGCATCTGGCCCACGGCGACCATCCCGGCCCCTGTGCGGGCAGCCGGTAGAGGCCTATTTCATCTTCGGGCAGGGGGCGTCCTCGCCCGAGAGCCACGACTTCACGCTCTTCGTGATCTTCTTGTGGCCGATCGTCGGCTGGTAGAACACGATCTTCGTTCGCCCGCCACCCAGGGACTGCATATCGGCCGCCATGATGTAGAGACCCCCCGCTGATGTCTTCTCCCCGATGGCGCGAGGCCGGTGAATGACCTGAAGCGCGAATTCCCCTTTGCCGTTTCCGGCCCTTCGAACGGTCGGGTTGTAGTCCGAGGAGCTCCTCTCCCAATAGCCGACGTTCGCCGAGCGCTTCACCTCCACGTCGAGGCAGGCGGCGGCCTTCTTCTCGACGAGCCGGTAGATGGTCTCGAAGTCGCGCCCGGCCGTGAACGTCTCCATGCTGGCGCCACGGGCGCCCTTGGTCACGGCCTTGACGAACTCCTGGCGCGACTGGGGCACGTCGATGGCGGCGGCGGGCACGGCGACGAGGAGCAGGGCGAAGGCGACTCCAGTCGTTTTCACGCGGGTCAATATGGGGCCGGGCCGGTGTGGTTGCAAGGGCGGGGGGCTCCCTCCCAGGACCGGTCAGGTCGTGGTCCCGCCGCAGGAGGAGCCTGCGCCGGCGGTGCAGCCGTAGCAATGGTTCCCCGTGACGATGCGCCGCGCTCCCAGGGAGGCCGGATCGAAGTCGCGGACGTGGGCCGGCACGCCGGGCCCGAGGGCCAGCTCGAGCATCTGGTTGAAGTCGCAATCGTAGAGCCGCCCGTCCCAGCCGACCGACAGCATGGACCGGCACATGACCGACCGGGCGGCGGCGGGATTGAAGGCGTCCACCAGACGCCGCATGTAGCCCTCGTAGTTGCCGGATTCGAGCAGGAACTCGAGGAAGCGGCTGATCGGCATGTTGGTGATGGTGTAGAGGCGGTTGAACACGACGCCGTGGTCGCGGGCGAGGCGACTCCGGAAGTGCTCCTCCTGGGACTCTTGCGAGGGCGGCAGGAAGGCGCCGACCGGGTTCGTGACCAGGTTCAGGACCAGGCCGCTCCCTTCCCGGCCATACCCCAGATCGTTCAGGACGCGGAGCGCCGCGATCGATTTCCCGAACACCCCCGCGCCCCGCTGCGCGTCCGTCTGCGAAGGGGCCACCGACGGAAGAGACGCCACGATCTCGACGGCGTGCCCCGCCAGGAACGCCGCGAGATCCGCCTGGGCAGGAAGGAGCAGCACGCTCAGGTTGCACCGGTCCATCACGTGCCGCCCGAGCCTCCTCGACTCGACGACCAGGTACCGGAAGCTCGGGTTCAGCTCGGGCGCCCCGCCGGTGATGTCGACGGTCGGGATGTCGGACCGCGCCAGGGCGGCCATGCACATCTCCGCCGTCTCGCGCGACATCGATTCGGTGCGGTCCGGGCCCGCGTCCACGTGGCAGTGGCGGCACGTCTGGTTGCAGAGCTTCCCGACGTTGATCTGGAAGACCGCGATGCCGGTCGCCCCGAGCGGATCGAGCGACGCCCGCGCCAGGGTCTCCTCGAAGCGCGGGAATCCGCCGCCGGATTGCAGGAGGCGCACCTGCTCGGCCGCCGACGAGAGTGCCTCGCCGCGGGCCTTGAGGCTTCGGGTCTGGACCGGCATGGTGGAATCCTACATCGAGATCTTCGTGGCGGCGTTGCGCATCTGGACGCCGTGGACGAGCGAGGCGCCGCCCCGGATGGCGCAGGCGACGTGCACCGCCTCGGTCATCTCCTCGATGTTCGATCCCTTCTCGAGGCTGGCCTGCGTGTAGGCGTCGATGCAGTAGGGGCACTGGACGGCGTGCGCCACGGCGAGGGCGATGAGCGATTTCTCCCTCTCGGTCAGGGCCCCCGGGGCGAAGACGGCCCCGTAGTAGGCCTGGAACTTCTCCCACAGGGCCGGGTTCCCCTTCCCCAGGTCGGCGAAATGGGCGAGGTCTTTCGGGTGGTAGTAGGTGTCCATGGGTCGTCTCCTCTCGAACGTGGCGGCGGAACGGCCGGGGTTTGCTCGCGCAGCCATCTTACCCGCGTCCTTCCCCGTTCTTGTCTTGGGGCTCGCCTTTGTTGTAAACAGGGAGCACCGAATGGAGGATGACACATGCGCACCGGACGGGCCTTGGCAGTGGCGTTCGCCTCGCTGGCGTTGGGGACTGCGGCCTCCGCCGCGATCAGGACCAGGGAGGTCGAATACCGGCAGGGGGAGACCAGGCTGCAGGGATTCTTCGCCTGGGACGATGCGGTCAAGGGCAGGCGGCCCGGCGTCATCGTCGTCCACGAATGGTGGGGACACAACGAGCATGCCCGGAACCAGGCCAAGAGGCTCGCGGCGGCCGGTTACGTGGGGTTCGCTCTCGACCTGTACGGCAAGGGAAAGGTGACCACCCATCCGAAGGACGCCGAGGCGTTCATGAACGAGGCCACGAAGGACGCCTCCGTCCTGACGGCGCGGTTCAACGCGGCCCTCGACCAGCTCAAACGGAACCCCAAGGTCGACCCCGCGAAGATCGCCGCCATCGGCTACTGCTTCGGCGGCGCCGTGGTCCTCGGCATGGCGCGATCGGGCCTGGATCTGGCCGCCGTCGCGAGCTTCCACGGGCTGCTCGCCACCCAGACCCCCGCGGAGCCGGGGAAGGTCAGGGCGCGGATCCTGGTGCTCACGGGCGAGGACGATCCGATGATCCCGCCGGCCCAGGTGGAGGCCTTCAAGAACGAGATGATGGCCGCCGGCGCGAAGTTCGAGGTGATCAGCTACCCGGGCGCCAGGCACAGCTTCACCAACCCCCATGCGGACGCGGCCGGCATGCCCGCCCTGGCGTACAACGCGGACGCCGATCAGAAGTCCTGGGCGAAGATGCTCGAGATGTTCCAGGAGGTCTTTCGCTGACCCGGGTCAAGTCTCGAAGCGGAACGCGGGGTCGAGCGGCGGCAGCGGGGCGCCGAAGAACAGGCGCCGCTGCACGATCGGGAAGACCCACGAGCGGGCAGCGAGAGGCAGCGCGCGCTGGATCAGCCAGCGCAGGACAGGGTTGCCGCTTCCCGAGCCGATCAGGCCACGGCCGGCGGTGCGCTGCAGCCGGTGCAGGGTCTTCACGTCCCCGACGCGCAGGTCCTGGACGCGGGCGAGGGCGCTCTTCGGAAGGGGACCGCGGCCGAGCCGCGGATAAATCTCCTGGGCGGCGATCGCCGCCGTGGAGAGCGCCACGTTGACCCCGATCGCCCCCGCCGGGCTCATGGTGTGGGCCGCGTCGCCGATCAGCAGGAGCCCGTCCCGGGCCCACTCCCGGACCAGGAGAATGACCCCCGGCAGGGGGAAGAACGGCGTGAAGTCGTGCAGGGAGGAGGCGAACTTCGCGAACAGCGGGCTCAGGCGGCCGATGCGTTCGGCCACCGCCGCGACCCCCTCCTGGCGCCAGTGGCGCCACTCGTCCGGGCGGAGGAGCAGCCCGGCCTGCACCAGGTCGGGATACTTCGGCAGCAGGAGGAGCGGCGTCCCGCCGAGCGAAAAGTAGATCGTCTTCGACCAGTCGGGCGGGGGCTCGACGACGAACCAGATCACGTCGAAGTCGTGGTGCTCGTACTCGGTCGCGAAGCCGCCCAGCCGCCTGAGGACGGAGTGCCGCCCGTCGGCGCCGACCACCACGTCGGCGCGGATCTCGAACGGCTCCTTGCCGTGCCGCACGCCCCGCACTCCGACGACCGCGCCCCCTTCCTCGACGATCTCGTTGACGTGCGCCCCCATCCAGCACTGGAAGCCGGCGCAGGGGCGCGCCTTCCTGGCGAGGGCCTCGAGGAACACCGGTTGGGGCATCCAGATGGCGTAGGGATAGTCCGGGGCGATCCTCTTGAAGTGGAATCCGGCGGCCGGCTTGCCGTGGACGAGAAGCCGCCCCTCGGTCAGCCTCAGGTGCCCCTGCTCCAGGATGTACGGGAGAAGCCCCAGCTGGTCGAGCAGGCGCGCCGTGCTCGGCTGCAGGACCTCGCCGCGGAATTCGCGGTCGAAGGTCTCGTGACCCTCGAGGACGATGACCTCGGCCCCGCGCCTGGCGAGGAGCAGTCCCAGGAGCAGGCCGGCCGGACCGCCGCCGACGATGCACGCGCCCGTGCGCCGTTTCGTCCGGTCGTTCACCGCCCCGTCAGCAGCAGCTGATGCCGCCCCGGCACGACCCGATCGCGCCGCCGCAATCGGCGTCGGTCTTGCAGGGGTATCCGCAGCTGCAGCGACAGGTCCGTCCGCCGAGATCGATTCCGCCCGGGCTCGACAGGGCGGCTCCGGATCCCTCGAGCATCACGATGTCCGGGACCGTCGCACCCTGCCCGCAGCCGGCGGGGCCGGACACGGAGGCAGCAGGCTCAGGCCGCGGAGCGCCCTTGTCGAGCGGACCGGTCACGCCGGACGCCGGCGCGCCCAGTGCCAGAAGGAGGAATGCCATGAGAGCCGACACGCAAACCACGCCCGTGAGCGTCCTGCCTCGTAGCGTCATGCGAGCCTCCTTGTCCCCATCTTCGGGAATGTTGCGGCGTACTGTAAGCCACGTTCGCCATGCGGGTCGACAGCGCGCGCGCTGCCGTCAGAAGGTCGGACAGTTTTCTCGCGACGATTTCGTCGAGCAGAAGGGACAGCTCGTCGGGAGGCGTCCCGGCGATCCTGGCGACCGGCACAGCCCCGTCCCGACGGACTCGCTGTGTGCTCATGTGTCCTCCTTGGACCCTCCACATAGACGATCGGCCCGGCGATCTCCATCAGGTGATCACCGTATTCCGGGAGGGGGAAAGTGCGTAGGGGAGCGGCGGTCCTCTAGAAGGTCACGTTCCAGGCGGCGCCGAGATCCCCGCCGTTCAGATACAGGAGCGAGAACGTCTGCCGGCCCTGCGACAGGCTGACGATCGAATGGATGTCCTCCCCGTTGTAGGTCACCATGGCGTAGAGTCGCTCGGTGACCGAAACGTTCACGCCGCCGATGGCGCGCAGGCGGTCGTCGCAGGTGCCGTAAGCCGCTCCGGCGTAGGGCGCGATGGGCACCCGGAGCCAGCGCTCCAGGCTCTTGCTCAGGGTGGCGTAATAGGCGCGGCCCGAGGGGGTCCCGAGCCGGTCGGTGCTGGCGCCGAACATCAACGCCGGCTGCCTGGCCGTCTCGGGGACGGCCAGCCAGTTCAGAAGCGGCGCCACCTCGTCCGCGCGCGGGTTGTACTCCACGCCCGCCGTCAGGCGGGGGAGGACCCGGTAGGTCAGCGTCAGGCGCCGGCTCGCCCGCGGGACGTCGATGTGGATGTAGCGCGCGCTGAAAATCCAGCGGTGCTTCGTCTCTTCGGCGGTCCCCCGGACCGCCCGGCCCTCGCCGGGTCAGAGGGGTCAGCTGGGGACCAGGGACGGGCCGTCGAGCCCGACCGCGGGTCCGTGAGCATGATCGTGGCCGTCGTGCCCGTGCTCGTGATGGCCGGGGGCCGGCGTCCCTGCGCCGGTGTCGATCGGCACGGGCGGTGCCGGCGCCGCGCGGTCGCCGAGCAGCCACTCGATCCAGGACTCGAGCCCCGGCGCGTCGACCACACCGTCGACCCGCAGGACGACGGCGCCGTCGCGGTCGAGGACCGCCGTCGCGGGGAGCGCGCTTCCCAGCCCGAGCCGTGCCATGTCCACCGTCGTCGCACCCAGCCAGATTGGAAAGCGGATTCCGAGATCGCCCGCGAGCCGCTCCACCTCCGGCAAGTTCGCGCGGTCGTCCGCGGCGGCGCCGACGACCACGACGCCGTCCCGGGCACGGCGCGCCGCCAGGTCGACGAACAGGGGCATCTCGTGCCGGCAGGGGATGCACCAGGTGGCCCAGAAGTTGACGACCACGATGGAGCCGCGGAATTCCGAGAGATCGTGCGGGCGTCCTTCCCGATCGACGAAGCCGCCTCGCGCGTCTTCAGGGACGGGAGTGGGAGTTCCCGCGGCGGTTCCGCCCCAGGGGAGGGCCGCCAAGGCGAGGATGGCGGCGACGCGCGACATGCGGGATTCAGTCACCGGGCCCGGGATTCGGAAGGGGGGAGTCGAGGCGGGCCGCCGGTGAAGGGCGGCCCGCCCCGATAGGGTGCGACGCGGTCACTTCGGCTGCGGGACGATTCGGAGGTACGGCTTCGGCGACTTCCAGCCGCCCGGGAAACGCTGCCTGGCTTCGTCGTCGCTGACCGCCGGAACGATGATCACGTCCTGCCCCTGCTTCCAGTTGACCGGCGTCGCCACCTTGTGCTTCGCGGTGAGCTGGATCGAGTCCAGCAGTCGCAGCACCTCGTCGAAGTTGCGGCCGGTGCTCATCGGATAGGTCAGCATCGCCTTGACCTTCTTGTCCGGGCCGATGATGAACACCGATCGGATGGTCGCGTTGTCCTGGGCGGTCCGCCCCTTGGCCTCTCCGCTGGCCTCCGGATGGATCATGTCGTAGAGCTTCGCGACGTTCAGATCGGAGTCGCCGATCACCGGATACTTGACGGGATGTCCCTGGGTCTCCTCGATGTCCTTGGACCAGCGTCCATGGTCTTCGACCGAGTCGATGCTCAGTCCCATGATCTTGCAGCTGCGCGACTCGAACTGCGGCTGCAGGCCGGCCAGGTAACCGAGCTCGGTCGTGCACACCGGCGTGAAGTCTTTCGGATGCGAGAACAGGATCGCCCATCCGTTCCCGATCCACTCGTGGAACTTGATGGTGCCCTGGGTTGTCTGAGCCGTGAAATTGGGTGCTTCGTCCCCGATTCGTAGTGCCACGGTCCACCTCCTGCTTGGGTTTGAGCCGTCATCATAACCCGAGTTGCCCCGGGCGGCACAACGGGGTGGCGCCCCAGGGTCGCGCGTTGACACGTGCTTCGGCCCGGGTGTATAGCAGGCAGGACCACATTCCGATGGAGGCTCGCATGCCGGAAATCAGCTGGCTGAAGGACGTTGACGCCGCCCTCAACGAGTCCAGGGCCGCCGGGAAGCCGGTTCTACTCGACTTCACCGCGGCCCCCATGTGAGGGGGATGCGCTCGGCTGGAAGCCGAGGTCTATCCGGATCCCCGCGTCGTCAAGACGGTGACCGATCAGTTCGTTCCGGTCCGGGCGCACATCAAAGAGCAGAAGCCGACGTTCCAGCGATTCAACGCCCAGTGGACCCCGACGCAGCTCATTCTCGACCCTGACGGAGTCGAGAGGCATCGGATCGAGGGCTTTCTCCCGGTCGGCGACTTCCTGGCCCAGCTCGAGCTCGGCCTGGGGAAACTCCACTTTCAGAAGCAGGACTACGTCGAAGCGGAGAGGCGCCTGCGTGCGGCGTGCGAGCGCTTTCCCGGCGCCGGGGCCGCCCCCGAGGCCTGTTACTGGGCGGGAGTGTCCGCCTACAAGGCGAGCCAGGACGCCGGGCGCCTCGGCACCACGGCCAGGGCGCTCCAGGACAGGTACCCGGGGAGCGAATGGACCCGCAAGGCGTCGGTCTGGCTCCGGTGACCGGGGCCCCGTGAGAGGGCCGGAACGGGCCGGGTAGCCGGATAATCTTCGAACCAGGCGACGCCACCATCCGTCTTCTTTGTCACGAGGGCCGGGCGGGCGGGGTGGCGGAGGCCGCCGGGAGCCTCGGGACACGGCGGGAGACAGGATTGCTGGACGTCGCGACGCTCCTCGAACGGTGCCGGCAGGGCGACGAGCTCGCCTGGGAGGCGCTCGTGCGCCGCTTCCAGGGGCGGGCGTTCGCCATCGCCTGTCACTACATGCGCAATGCCGAGGAGGCGCGGGATGTGGCGCAGGAGATCTTCGTCCGCATCTACGAACGCCTGGACACCTTCCACGGGGACGAGGCGTTCCTCCCCTGGATGCTGCGCCTGTCCCGCAACGCCTGCATCGACGCCCTGAGGCGCCGGAAGGCGCGTCCCCCCGCGGCCGACGTGGTCATCGAGGAGACGGTGCAGGTTGCCTCGACCGCCCCCACGCCGGAGGAGGCTTCCGTGGCCCGCTCGGCGCGCGACCTGCTCTACCGCGCCATGGACCGGATGAGCGATTCCGACCGGGAGATCCTCATGCTGAAGGAGATCCAGGGCTTGAAAGTGGAGGAGATCGCGACCCTGCTGGACATTCCGACCGGGACGGTCAAGTCGCGCTGCAACCGGGCGCGGCTCGACCTTGCCGCGCGGGTGCGGCGGCTCGATCCCTCCTACGGAGCGTGACGCGTGACCGACGACCGCTGCCGGAGATTCATGGACCGCCTTGACGACCTGCTGGAAGGGCGGCTGGACTCCGCCTCGCGCAACGAGGCCGAGGAGCACCTGCTCTCCTGCCGCGACTGCCGCGCGCTGCGGGACCTCGCCGGGGACGAGGGGGCCCCGATCGCGCCCCCCGCGGATCTCCTCGGGGCGGTCCTGGCGCGCACCAGCGGACCGGCCTGCGGCCGCGCCCAGGGCCGGCTGTGCGACCACGCCGACCGGCTTCTCGCGCCGGTGGATGACGACCTGGTCCGAATGCACCTCGAAGGGTGCGGGGAGTGCGCCGGGCTGGCGGCGGCCCTCGTGCGGCTGGCGACCGATCTCCCGCCCCTCGCCGAGATCGAGCCGGGCGCCCGCTTCGTCGCCGACGTCCTCGCCCGGACCTCGCGGCGGGAGACGCTCCCGGCACGCCTCGGGGCCCGCCTTCGCGACGCCTGCCGGCGGCTCGCCCGGCGCCCGAGAATCGCCTGGGAGGGGGCCTACGCGGGATCGATCGCCCTCCTCATCCTGTTCGGCACACCCAATGCCCCGTTCGCGGGCGTGCCGGGCAAGGCGCTCGATCTCGTCCGGACGGTGCAGGAGTCGGCGCCGGCCGCGGCCCTCGGGGACGAGGTCCCCCGGATCCGCACGGCGGTGCGCTCGCGCTGGGAGGAGACCAGGACGGGGGTGAAGGGCAGAACGCGCGACCTGGTGGCCGAGGTGCAGCGGCGCTCGTCGAGGACCTGGGACCGGCTCATGCAGGATCTTGGAACCGTGTGGGACCGGGTTGCGTCTCAGGAAGCGACGAAGGACACGAACGGAACGGTGGACGCCCAAGACGACGAAGGAGAACGCTGATGAACGCCACGCAGGAATCGCCAACGCCCTACTCGCGCCAGCCAGAGACCGGACAGGCGCCCGGCTATCCCCAGGCGCCGCCGCTGGTCGCGGCGCCGTTCCGGATGCGGGACGCGCGGAGCAAGTCGCCGGCCTTCGCCGCAATCCTCTCGGCGATGCCCGGGCTGGGACAGGTGTACGTCGGCTACTACCAGCGAGGGTTCGTGCACGCGGGGGTGGTCGCCAGCCTGATCACCATCATCTCCTCGGGGGCGGTCGAAAAGCTCGTCCCGCTCCTGGCGCTCTTCATGGCGTTCTTCTGGCTCTACAACATCATCGACGCGGCGCGCCGCGCGTCCCTCTACAACGATGCCCTCGCCGGAAACCCCTCCATCGACCTGCCGGAGGATTTCAAGGCGCCGGGGATCCGCGGCTCCATCTTCGGGGGCGCCACCCTCGTCACCGTCGGGTTCATCATGCTCCTGCACACCCGCTTCGGAGTCTCCCTGGACTGGGTGGAGGACTGGTGGCCGCTCGCCCCGATGATTTTGGGCGCCTACCTGCTGGGGCGCGCCATCCTGGAGCGACGGGCCTCGCAGGCGGGGGGCTCCCGGTAGCCGGGCTCCTAACGCTTCTTCTTGGCGGCTTCGGATTCGGCCCGCGACCCCGAATAGGTGTAGGTCAGCAAGGTGCCGTCCTTCATGGTCCAGTCCAGCCGTCCGGCGATCGCGTCGCCGTTGATGATTCCGGTCCAGCGCAGACGGCCGCTCTTGCCGCTCTCGACGTCGGCGACGAACGCGTTGTCCTTGATGGTGTAGCCGACCGGGGCGAAGCCGTAGAGAGACCAGCCATCCGACCGGAAGATCCCCTGCAGCAGCACCAGGGTGTCCTCGGACGCCTTCTCCCCGCGCTTGGCGGCCTCGGCATCCGGGGTGATCCGGACCTTCCACGTGCCGTACTCGAGGGGGCCCTTCCTCTTCTTGGCCAGCGCGGGTGTGGCCAGCATCAGGAGGACGAGGAGCGGGATTCCGACTCGGGCGACCTGCTTCAGCATCACATGTCCCTCCTTGGGGCCATCGATGTTTCCGGAGTTTCAATATGGTGCTCGGCTTGACCCGATTCAAGGCCGGAACCATGCTAGTATGGGAGCAGGCGAAACCCCTCCTCCATCATGAGTTTCACAGGGGCAGACCAAGGAGCGCCGGCGCACATGCTGTCCTGGAAACAAGCCATCACCAAGCATCAGGATCCGAGGCTCGCCAAGAGCATCTGGCAGATCGTCAACAGCCTCGTCCCATTCCTGGCTCTCTACGGCCTGGCGATCTGGACGCTCGGTCTTTCCTACTGGCTGACCCTCGCGGTCGCCGTCGCCGCAGCCGGTTTCATGATTCGCATCTTCATCATCTTTCACGATTGCGGGCACGGCTCGTTCTTCAGGTCGCAGCGAGCCAATCACGTCCTGGGGTTCGTCACGGGGGTGCTGACGTTCACGCCGTATCACCAGTGGCGGCAGAAGCACGCCCTGCACCACGCCACCTCCGGAGATCTGGACGGACGCGGCACCGGTGACATCTGGACGCTCACGGTTCAGGAGTACGTCGATGCGCCCCGCTGGAAGCGCTTCGGATACCGGGTCTTCCGCAATCCCTTCGTGCTGTTCGTGGTGGCCCCTTTGTACCTGTTCCTGATCCACCAGAGGTTCCCCTCGCCCACGGTCGGCAGGCGGGAGCGGCTGGGGGTGCACTGGACGAACGGAGCGCTTCTGGCCATCGCGGTCGTGATGAGCCTGACCATCGGGATCAAGGCGTACATGATGATCCAGCTTCCCTTGATGATGATCACCGGGACGGTGGGCCTCTGGCTGTTCTACGTGCAGCATCAGTTCGAGGGAGTGTACTGGCAGAGGCGCAAGAACTGGGGCTTCGCGGAAGCGGCCCTCAACGGAAGCTCCTTCTACAAGCTGCCCAGGGTCCTGCAGTGGTTCTCGGGAAACATCGGCTTCCACCACATCCACCACCTGAGCCCGCGCATCCCGAACTACAACCTCGAGCGATGCCACCGGGCCGATCCGCTCTTTCAGACCGTGCGGCCGATCACCCTGCTCGGCAGCATGAAGTCGTTCACCTACCGGTTGTGGGATGAGCAGCGCGGCCGGCTCGTCGGCTACCGCCGGCTGCGCGAGCTTCTCCGGCAGCAGCGACCGGCGCCTCGTCATCTTCCTTAAGTCGCTGTTCAGCGCCCCGACGGTCAGCGGCGCGGCCCGGGCTTCGCGCGCCGCTTGAGCCGGCGCTCCTGGCGAAGGCGCCCCTTCTCCCGTTTCCGGCGAATCCGCTCGGGATTCGTCTCCTCGGGAGCACGGGCAAGCTGGCCCGGCGGCACGCCGGCCTGGTGCACGGGGACTAGGCGGCGGGGCCCGGGGATCGGCTCGGTCATGGCGGTCCGGATCATCTCGCGTTCCACATCCGAGAAGTCCCCTTCGACACGCTTGCCCTCCTCGCCGGGCTCGATCTGGATGTGCTTCAGCCAGAACGCCCGCACGCCCATGTGAAGCGCTCCTCGCGGCAGCTCCCTGGCCAGGGTGCTCACGTCGTCGGTCACGACGGTGACCGGGGATCCCCGCTCCAGGAGCAGCCTCGCCTCGTGGAGGATGCGGACGTCCGCCGCCCCTTCGCCGCCCCGCGCGTAGATGATCTCGAGCAACGGCTTGCGGATGGCGAAGGAGCTCGGCGGCAGCTCGCGGCCATCGAAGACGATGAGGACCTTCTCCCCGCGCGCGAGCGCGAAACGCTCCAGGCTGTCCGCCAGGGCCCCGCGCGCCTCCTCGCGACGGTCGGAGACCTGCAGCCGCTGCAGCGGTGGGATCGCGAAGATCATGTTGTGGCCATCCATGATCCAGATGCGCCTTGGGGCCATGCGGAGAATCCTACGCCAGGTCGGCCCGGCGGCTGCGCGGCCGGCCGGCGATCCCGGGGAGAGGACCCCCCCGGGTGACGGCTCAGAGGGTGAAATGGAACGTCGCGCCCTGGTCCACCGCGCCTTCGGCCCAGACGCGGCCGCCGTGGCGCTGGACGATGCGCGCGACCGTGGCCAGGCCGATTCCCGTTCCCTCGAAGTCCTTGGCCGAATGCAGACGCTGGAAGGCGCCGAAGAGCTTGCCGGCGTACTCCATGTCGAAGCCGGCGCCGTCGTCGCGGACGAAGAAGGACCGGCCGCCGTTCCCCTGCGTGGCCCCGAACTCGATGTGCGCGACGGGGCGCTTGCTCGTGAACTTCCAGGCATTGCGGAGGAGGTTCTCCAGGGCGACCTTCAGGAGCCGGCCGTCCCCGTCGGCGACCACGCCCTCTGCGATGGCGACCTCGACGCGGCGTTCCGGCTGGCCCTTCTGAAGCTCATCCGCGACGCGCCGTGCGAGGTCGCTGAGATTGAAGGCCGTGCGTCGCATCTCGACACGCGCGATGTGCGACAGGCTCAGCAGGTCGTCGATGAGCTGGCCCATGCGCTGGGTGGCGGAACGGACGCGCTCGAGGTGCTGGCGTCCGCGCTCGCTGAGCTCGTCGGCGCAATCCTCCATGAGCGCCTGGCTGAAACCGTCGATGGTCCGGAGGGGGGCGCGCAGGTCGTGGGACACGGAGTAGCTGAAGGCCTCGAGCTCCCGGTTGGACGACTCCGCCTGCTCCTTCGTGCGCAGGAGCTGCGCTTCGGCCGATTTGCGCTCGGTGATGTCGTGGAGGAACGCGTTGAAGGTCGGCGTGTCGCCCAGCCGCAGCGGGAAAATCACGATTTCCACCGGGATCTCGCGGCCGTCCCGGTGGAGCGCGGTGAGCTCCATGCGCTTGTTAAGGGCAGGGCCCTCTCCTGCGTGAAGGAAGCGGGCCGGTCCGCGGAGATGAGCCTCGCGGTGGCGCGGTGGAATGATGGTCTCGGCGAGGGGCCGGCCGATCGCCTCGGCGCGGCTCCAGCCGAAGCTCGTTACGGCCTGGGCATTCCAGCCCGTGATCCGTCCCAGTGAGTCCATCGAAATGAACGCCTCGAAGGCCGTCTCGAGGATGGAGCGAGTCTGGGCCTCGGAGCGCGTCAGCTCCGCTGCCGCGCGGGAGAGCTCCGTCTCGGCGCGCCGGCGCTCCAGGACCTCCTGTCCTTTCGCTTGCGCAGAAAACAGACCAGCGCGACGGGGATCGAATAGTAGGCCAGCGTGATCAGGCTGTCCGACACGACGTGCAGCCAGACGATCTCCGGCTGCCAGAAATAGCAGTGTCCGTGAGGCATGAAGTCGGTGGCGAAGAGCTTTCTCAGGAAATCCATCATCATTTCATGGCCCCACGCCGGGACAGAGGACCGAGCACCAGATGTATGGAGGCAATATATTTCCCGAGGGGGGTAGTCAAGAAGCGCCGTCAATGGGGTGACGGGGGTCCGGTCACTCTCGCGATCGCGGGGCGCTCGCGGACGAATGGAGAGCTTCGAGAATCGTCTCGGCCACGAGGCGGTTCCCGGCCGGGCTGTAATGCGCGCCGGGATAGGCGTACATCTCCGCGATGTCCGGTTGCCGCGACATGGGGGGGTGGAGATCGATCAGCGGGAGCTGCAAGTCCTCGACGATCGAGAGGACCCGACTGCGGATCGAATCATGCGCACGGCGGTACTTTTCCTCGTGATACCGGGATTCGGCGGGTAGGTAGACGAAATAGAGCGTTCCTCCCCATCCCCGGGTGGTCTCCCGTGCTTCTTCGAGGATTCGCCGGAAGAGCGGGAAATCGACCTGGGCGGGGTCCATAAGGGTCTCCCCGACCTGGAGCCCCAGAGCCTGCCGCAGAGACCAGAGTCGCCAATACCGGCCCGGTCTCGACATGTGCATCGTGCCGGCCTGCGTCGAGGCGTACTCCCGGCCAACCAACTCTCGCAGTAAGGCATCGCACTCGGGCTGTCGGTCGAGCAAGCCTTGGCGATGGCCGGAAACCAGATAGTCCGACAGGCGGGCGAAGCGCTTCTCGCGGTTCAGATCAAACGTTGCGTCGTTCCCTTCCATGTAGTCCCAGAGGACGATTCGCGGTTTGACCTCCGTGAGGAATTCTTTCAGTCCGGCGAGCATCAGCAGCGGCCCGTTCCCCACCATGCCCAGGTTGAGGGTCGCGGGGTGCTCTCGGCGAATCAGCTCCGCGAAATTCTGTTCCGTCGGGACGCAGGCTCCCTGTGTGAAGGAGTCGCCCAGCGCGGCCACGTCGAACCGGCTCGACGACCAGACTCCCTCCGGATTATGAAACCCATGCTCGTCGCTTCGGTACACGAGGTACTGCCCCATTTCGTTGCACAGGACGGTCGTCACGCCCGCGATTCCACCCAGAGGCAGAAGAGCCGTCGCTTCGGACGGCAATCCCTGCCAGGCGGGAAAGGCGGCCGGGTAGGCGTCGTCGCCATGTTCTCGGAAATCACGCACGACCTCGAATTGACTGCGAGCATCGTACGAAATACCGAACCGCCTGGCAGCCAGCCGGACCCGCAGGAACGGCAACTCACGGAGGTAGGCCTCGGCGATGTAGGCAGCCGCAGCAATCGAGAGAAGGGTCATGGCCAGCGCCACTCGTTGGGGGAGCGGCAGCCGAATGCAGGCTAGAAGCGCGACGCTCAGGCAGAACGGTCCGCCGACGAGAAGCGCCTGCCGAGCCATCCCGACCTGGAAGCTCCGGGCGGTTCCAAAGGCCAGCAGGCCCGCCCCCGCGCTCGCTGCCGAAGCGGCCAGAAGGACCAGGTTTGCAAACCAGCGCTCCTTGCTCAAAGATTCCCTCTTTCGCGCCACGATTCTAGCCCTTTTGTCTACCCGCGCAATGTGGCCTGCGTGACGGGTAGCGCGCGGACGCGCCGAATCCCGAGGGCGGCGACTGGCTGGGAACGATGGTGCTAGGGTCCGATCGGAGTTCCGGGCTGGCTCCCCGATCTCCGGCGCGCGGCCTGCATCGCACGCATGAAATAGATCCAGACCCCGATGAGGACGAGCATCGGTATCCAGGAGAGAACCGTCGTCAGTATCGAGGACTCACGGGGGTAGTGAAACTCGACGGTGACGCGATCAGGGTCCAGAAGGCGATGTTCTTGAGAAGTCGGTCCATCGGGAGGCTCCGCGACGTGAGAGTTGACGACGACGAGGGCGGGATTCTATCAGAGTGCCGAGTGCCTGGCTGGGGACTCGCCATGTCCCGCCCCCTGGTCCGCCTCAGGTATACTCGCAACCCCAGAGAGCGGACTCGTCGGTCCCACGGGACGAAATCGATGCCGGTCACCCCCCTCATCCGATCCATGCGTCTCCTGACCGCATGGCTCGCTGTATCGCTTCTCGCGGCGTCGGCGGTCGCGCCACGGGCCGAGGAGGCCTGGGACGTGACGCGTCCGCGAGGGGCGACCCGCGAGATCGACTTCTCGATCGACGTGGGGACCAAGATGTCCGTGGACATCTCCCCGGACGGCCGCTGGATCGTGTTCGACCTGCTGGCGCACATCTATCGGGTCCCGGCGGACGGCGGGAAGGCCGAGTGCCTCACCCAGGACAGCGGCATCGCCCTGAACTACGGGCCGCGCTACTCCCCGGACGGGAAGTCGATCGCCTTCATCTCCGATCGTAAAGGCCAGAACAACGTGTGGATCATGGAGGCGGACGGCTCGAACCCGCGGCCCGTGTTCACTGATCCCGATGCCTGCTCCGAGGAGCCGGTCTGGACTCCGGATGGGCAGTACATCATCGTTCGCAGGCAGCTCGTCTGCCATCGGGGGCTCTACTACTCCACCCTGTGGATGTATCACCGCGACGGCGGCGACGGTGTGCGACTCATGGAAAAGACCGGGGTCAGCGGGCCGTCCCTCTCACCCGACGGCAAGTTCGTCTACTTCCAGTCCAACGCCTGCGCGGGCCACTTCGGCGAGGCGACGCAGGGGTGCCTGCAGATCGAGCGCATGGATCTGCAGACGGGGCGGACCGACAGCCTGACGGGAGGGCCCGGAGACGGCGGTTTCGCGCCGGACATCTCACCGGACGGCCGGACGCTCGCCTTCGCGCGCCGCATCCCCGACAGCACGCTCTCCCGGAACGGCAGGCGATTCGGGCCGCGGACGGCGCTCTGGGTGCGCGATCTCGAGAGCGGCGCCGAGCGCCGGGTGATGGACCCGATCGACGCCGACAACGCCGAGGGCGTGCGCTTCTCCGTGCGGGCGCTCCCCCGGTACGCCTGGGCCGGAGATGGCAGCTCCATCGTCCTGTCCCAGGGCGGCCGGCTGCGCCGCCTCGACGTCGGCACCGGCAAGGTCGCCACGATTCCGTTCACGGCGCGCGTGCACCGGACGATCTCGCAGATGGCGCACACGCCGTTCCGCATCGCCGACGATCCGTTCGAGGCGCGCATGCTGCGCTGGCCGACCTCCTCGCCGGACGGTCGGCGGGTGGCGTTCCATGCCGTCGGCAAGGTCTGGATCGTGGATCTCCCGGACGGAGCGCCGCGCCGCCTCACGCCGGAGAGCTTCACCCCGTTCGAGCTCTCGCCGGCCTGGTCTCGTGATGGCCGGTCGATCGTCTTCGCCTCCTGGGACGAAAAAGCCCGCGGCGAGCTCTGGACGGTCCCGTCGCGGGGCGGGACGCCGCGCAGGATCACCACCGAGACCGGCGAGTACCTGAATCCGGAGTGGAGCCCCGACGGCAGGCGCATCGTGGCCGCCCGCGGATCGGGCGCCACCGCGCACGGCCGCACCTGGCCGGAGAACCGATGGTACGACCTGGTGTCGCTGCCGGCGGCGGGCGGCCCGGCCACGGTCGTGACCCGGGTCCGGCCCCCCGTCGATCCCGTGCAGATCGTGCGCGCGAGCTTCGGGCCGGATGGGAGGATCTTCTACTTCGAGCAGAGCATCGTGGAGGAGGCGGGACCGACGAAGACCATGACCGACCTCGTCTCGCTCGGGGCCGACGGCGGCGACCGGCGCGTCCACCTGCGGTTCCCCTACGAAACCGAGGCGGTGGTCTCGCCCGACGGACGCTGGGTCGCGTTTCAGTCCGACATGAACGTTCACCTCGCGCCGCTGCCATGGCTGGGGAGCGGCGCCTCTCCGGTGATCCTGGACAGGAAAAACCCGGCGCTCCCGGTGCGGACGATCTCCGAGGAAGGCGGCCTGTTCCCGCGCTGGCGCGACAACGACTCGCTCGAGTTCGGGAGCGGCAACCTCTACCTGGTGCATCACCGCCCGTCAGGGAAGACCTCCGTCACCCCCATCCGCCTGAAGGTGCCGCGCGCTCTCCCCCAGGGGACGATCGCCCTCAAGGGCGCCCGCATCCTCACGATGGATGGCCGCAAGGTCCTCGAACGAGGAGACGTGGTGGTCCGGCGCAATCGGGTCCTCTGCGTCGGGGAGTGCGACACCGCAGGGGCCGACCGCGTGATCGACGTGGCCGGCAAGACGATCATCCCCGGGCTGATCGACATGCACGCGCATTTCAACGACCGGAAGGCGATCGTCATCCCGCCCCATAACTTCGAGTCGGTGATCTATCTCGCCTACGGCGTCACCACCGCCCTCGATCCGTCCGCCACCTCGACCACGGTGTTCAGCAACGCCGAGCTGATCCGCGCAGGGCTCGCCCTCGGGCCGCGCATGTTCAGCACCGGCGAGGCGATTGGCGACTCCATCGCCGGGGAGAATCCGGACGAGGTGACCCCGGCGTCGCTCGAGTCGGAGCGCTCGAGGCAAATCGCGAGCTACGATGCGGCCGAGCACGAGGTCAACCGGCTGGTCGCGTGGGGGGCCTCTTCCATCAAGCAGTACATGAACCCACGGCGCGATCAAAGGCAGTGGATCGTGGAGGCGGCGAGGAAGAAAGGCGTGATGGTGACGGGGGAGTCGGGCTCGTTCGAGCACGAGCTCGGCATGCTGATGGACGGCCAGCCCGGGTGGGAGCATGAGATCCTGGCCCTTCCCCTCTACCGCGACGCCGCACGGTTCGTGGGACAGGCCCGGGCCACCTACTCCGCGACCTTCTGCGCCAGCGGCCCCGGCCCCTGGGACGACCAGTACTTCTACGCAGAGCGCGACCTCTGGAAGGACGAAAAACTGCGGCGCTTCCTGCCTTCGTGGGATCTCATGGCGCGCACGCGCCGCCGTATGCTGCGTCCCGCCAGCGACTACGGCTCGGCGATGTACGCCCAGGCGCTGGCCGACATCATCACCGAGGGGGGATACGGCGCGGTCGGGGGGCATGGCCAGTTCATCGGCATGGACACGCACTTCGACATCTGGATGGCCGCCGAGGGGCTGGGACCGATGGGAGCGCTCGAGGTGGCCACCATCCAGCCGGCGCACTTCCTCGGCGCCGACCGGGACCTCGGCTCGCTCCTGCCGGGCAAGCTGGCCGACCTCCTGGTGCTGAACTCGAATCCGCTCGACAACATCCGCAACACCACCGACGCGCTCTACGTGATGCAGGACGGCGTCCTGTATGACGCCGCGACGCTGGACGAAGTGTGGCCGCAGCGCAAGCCATTCGGCGACTATTACTGGGTGCGACCGGAAGCCCTGCAGTCGGACGACCGCCCCGACGACTTCTGGGACCCCCGGCCCTGACCGGAATGCCACCCCGGGCTGGCGGCATCCACCCGGGCGGGCATACTATGCTTCGTTCTGAGGGCCGGAGGGGGACGGGCCAGCCTGGAGCGCTGCCGCGCGGGATCCGAAGGACGGGCCATGGTGAAGCTCAGCCGGAGAGAATTTTTCGCCGCCGCCGCGGCGCTCGGAGCGTCGCTGGCCTGGGGCGGCGCCTACGCCAGGCGATCGCGCGTCCCATGGCGTGAGCGGCGCGACCTTTTTCCGGAAGGAGTCGCCTCCGGGGACCCGCAGTCCGACAGCGTGCTGTTCTGGACGCGTTATCCCAGGAGCGACGGATCGACCCAGGCCCGCCTGACGGTTGAAGTCTCCGAGGACGAGGCCTTCACGCGCATCGTCGCCACGGCGCTCGCCACGGTCAGCGCCGCGTCGGACTGGACGTGCCGCGTGCTCGCCGGTGGATTGAAACCCGCACGCACGTACTGGTATCGCTTCACCGACGAGGCAGGATCGGGGAGCCGTATCGGGCGCACGATCACCGCGCCCGGCGCCCATGACACGCGCCCGGTGCGCTTCGCGTTCGTGAGCTGTCAGAACGTCAATCAGGGTGCGCAGAACGCGTACCGCCGGATGATCGACGAGGATCAACGTGCGCCGGAGGCGGAGCGCCTCTTCTTCGTGCTCCATCTGGGTGACTTCATCTACGAGATTGTCTGGTACCCGGAGGACCGGCCGCAGGGCATGTACGATCGTCGTCTTCGCGACGTCGTCCGTTACGCGAACGGGGAGAAGGTCGCCGACTTCCACGTCCCGACGACGGTCGACGACTATCGCGCCGTGTACCGGGCCTACCTGCACGATCCCGATCTGCAGGACGCGCGTGCCCGCTGGCCGTTCGTCGCCATGTGGGACAACCACGAGTTTTCCTGGCTCGGATGGCAATCGCTGCTGAAGCTCGGCGGCCAGACGCGCCCGGCGCAGACGCGCAAGGTCGCGGCCAATCAGGCGTGGTTCGAATACCAGCCGGCCCGCATCAAGAAGCCGGGCGGTACGACACTCGAACGCTTCGATCCGCCGCACGTCGTCGATACGCCGATCGCGCGCTTCGACGCGCATGGCCTCGGGCAGGAGCCCAACAATCTCGCCGCGATCGCCAGCCTCACGGGCTATCGCGCCCTGCGCTGGGGCCGCAACATGGACCTCGTCATCACCGATCAGCACAGCTACCGATCGGAGGAGCCGACCGACCGTCCCGAGGCCGAACGCCTGTCGAGCGATGATTTCCCGAACCTCATTCCGCAGGAGGCTCAGGAGATCCTCGACGCGGGCCGCGAGTACGCGGGCGGCCACCCCCCGGCGACGATCCGCTTCGGGGAGGCCGACGTGCCGAACTTCCGCATGCACGACCCGCCGCAGACCATTCTCGGCTCCGAACAGAAGGCCTGGTTCCTGAATCGCCTGCGCACCTCGAAGGCGACGTGGAAGATATGGGCCAACTCGCTCGGCACTCTGGACTGGCGCGCCGATCCGCAGAATCTTCCCGCCGGGCTCACGACGCCATGGCCCGGAGCCGGCTACGCCGGTTTCGGCGGCGGCGATCACAGCGGCGCCTACGTGGAGCGCGCGGAGATCTACGATTTCGTCCGGGACGCGGGCATCACGGGCTTCGCGACCGTGTCCGGGGATCGTCACAGCTTCTGGGCGGGGCTTGCGGCGAAAGCCCTGCCGCCGGCACAATTCGAGCCGGTGGGCGTAGCCTTCATCACCGGCTCGATCTCCGCGCCGGGCCTGGTCGAAGCCTTCGAGCACCGCTTTCCGAAGGACCATCCGTTGCGTCCGCTGTTTCTGGCCGACCAGCCGGGCGGGGCCAGGCCGCAGGCGGCCATCAACCTGCTGCTGCGGCACGGCGTGCGGACGTGCCTCGAATACGGAAGGACCGGCGGCGCCGAGAAGGCGCGCAAGCTCTCGAATCCCGATCTCGCACCGCACCTTTCCTTCGTCGACATGGGCGGCCACGGCTACGCGACGGTCCGGGTCGCGAGCGATGCCATCGAGAGCGAGTTCGTGTGCATTCCGCGACCGCTCGAACGTTCCGAAGGCGCCGACGGCGGCCCGCTGCGGTATCGAGTCGTGCATCGGGCGCCGCTCTGGACCAGGGGCGAGCGCCCGCGGCTCGAGCAGCGTATCGTCGAGGGGGATCCGGAGCTGTCGGTCTAGGAGCCGGCCGTCATCCCGCCGATTCCTGTTGACACGCCTTCCACGCGGCGGCACTCATGTCCTCGGTGCCGACCGTCCCTCCCGTTACGCTGTCCGGCCTCACGGCAAGCGCCGGCCGCATCTTCGCCGCATCACGCCGCCCGCCTCCACCCATTGCGTCCATGCGGCGTTCGTGATACAGGAAACGGCAAGGAGGACAAGACCATGTTCCCATCGAGGCGCTCAATGGCACGATTCGCCGTCGTTGTACTGATTCTCGCCGCGATGTCTCCCGCGGCCGGTTTGAAGTCGGGTAGCACGCCCTACAAGTCGGCTCTCTCGATCTTCGGTGCGAGCATGGCGCACGCTGCGCCCGGATGCTCCATGCAGATTTGCGATAAGCCCAAGGGAAGCAAGCCCGCAGCGTGCCTCGCGACTTCTCTGACTTATAACTGTTCCAAGAGCGGCGGGCACTGCACCTCCACGGCCTGTTGACCGCCCGAGGGAGCTGGAATGCGGAGGAGCGTGCTGCGAGCACCCCGTGCGCGAGACCTATGGACAGACCATCACGTGTTACAGCCGGTATCCAACCAGCGTCCCCGGCGAAGTCTGCAGGAAGAGCATGCCGGCGACGTCGTCCACGGCGTACACCGGCTCGCGCTCCTTGCCCAGATCCACTAGCGCCCGAGGCTGCGCGGTGTCCTTGGCGACCTGAAGCAGCACGTTGCCTTTCCCCTCGGGCGCCGGCGTCAACATGAAGACCGATCCCGGGACGGTGAGCGACGCCCGGAAGCGCTTTGAGGCGAGCGCCGCCGCCTGGCGCGAATAGCCGGTGAGCTCTGCTCCGCCCTGCGTGAATGCCGTCGCCAGCTCCCCGGCGGCGCGTTGCGTGTTGGAATCCGTGGCGGTGCGCGATGCCTGGGCGAAGGCGTCGCCGTAAGCCGAGGCGGCGGCGCCGTACAGTCCGGCCCGCACGGCTTCGATCCCGTAGAGCGCGCGCAGCAGCCCCGGAAGCCGCGGCGCCGGGTAATAGGTCTGATGCTTCACCTGCCCATCCCGCGCCACGACCACGAGGTTCTGCGGCGCGATGAGGATGAGCCCCGAGGGCCGGATCTCCATGTCGGTCGGATCTTCGCCCCCCTGCATCTCGATCTCGCCGCCGAGCGCCTTGAAGGTGCCGCTGTCGCGATCGACGGCGTACAGCCGGTGGTCGCGGCTGGCGAACACATAGAGCGTTCGTCCTTCCACGGCATGATGCAGGGAGTAGCGCGCGGCGTTGTAGTCGCCCGAGCTCAACGGCCTGCCGCTCTCGATGGCGTCCTTGAAGCGGGGCTCGCCGCTCGCGAGATCGATGATGTTCACCTCGGCATTGGTCGCGGCGTCGGGCCGCGAGATGTAGAGCAACCCTGCAGGCGTGAGCTCGGCGTAGTCGAGCCGGCCCTTGATCTTCACATCCTTTTTCAGGCGCACGGTGGCCGTCGCCACGTCCAGCACGTTCACGAACGTGCGCGACTCGGCGTCCACCGCGAGCACGACCGAGCCACCGGCGATCATCGCGTCCATCACGGTGCCGCGCATGCGCAGCGGCTTGGCGGCGATCGTTGTCCCATCTTCGTAGCGCGCGACGTTCAGCCCCGTCTGCACAATACCGTTCACGATCCGCACGCTGCCCGTCGCCTCGCCTGCCGGGGGTGATTCCGGGAGGATGACGATGCCATCCGGGTGCTGCACGATGTCGTGCACCCAGCCCTCCACCAGCGCGGGCCTGGCCCAGAGCGCCCGGCCGTCGGCGAGGGCGTAGGCCATGAGCCGGTCGTCGAAGCTCACGTACAGGCGATCGTGCTTCTTGCGCGACGGGTAGAGCCGCACGTGCCGCGCGGGGTTGCCGGCGCGGGCGGTGGGCAGCACGGCGGACCAGCGCACAGTGCCGGTGCGCGCGTCGAGCGCCCGCAGTCCCGTCAGCGTGTGCACGACGATCATGTCCGGCCCCGCCTGCAGGATCTCCAGCGCGGTGGATCCCGAGGCCGCGCGAACCACGTTCTGCATGAGCCCGGCCAACCCGGTTCGCCTGGGCTCGCCTTGCTGGAAGAGCGATTCACTGGCCCAGCGCTGCGTGCCGGCCGAGAGATCGTACAGCGCCACGATCGGCGGTCCCGCCGCGCGCCGACCGTGGACGAGCAGGGTGCCGCTCTGCGGCAGCACACGACGGGTGGTGACCTGGGTCACGTTCAGGCGCCGGGAATCGAAGACGACCGCGCCGGTCACCGGGTCGAAGACGAGCAGCAATCCCGGACGCTCCGCCTCGATGAGGAGCGACCCCTCGATCGTGCGGACGCTGTCGGCCGGCAGCCCGCCGAGCTCGGGCTTCTCCCACGCGATCTGCCCGCGCTCGATATCGACGGCCGCGAGCGCGGCGTCGGTCGAGACGAGGAGCGCGCCCGCCGGCGTGACCTGCTGCCAGCGGATGTCTCCCTTCACCTTGAGCGTCCACGCCGGGGTCGCTCCGGACGGAGCGGGCGCAACGGCCTGGGCATGGGCCGCCGCGCAGACCGCGGCGACCAGCGAGAGCGACAGGAGCGTGCGACGAACGGATGCGGCGGCCATGGCGATCCTCCCGTGGACCTGGTGGTGACATCGGTCCACCCCAAACAAGTTGGTGGCCGGCCTGCGCAAGTGCAAGCTTCGGTGTTCATCCCCCGACTCACCGTCAAGATGGTGACGCCGCATGCGCGACTGTCGGGCGCGGCGCCATCCCGCCTGCGGATCGCGGCGCCGAAGAATGCGCGCGTGAGAACGGTTCCGTCTCGGAGTATGATCACCACAGAGAACGCGAATGCTCCGAGCGGAAGTTCCAACCAGTGCAGGTTCGTTCACACTGGCTCCGGGCGTCCGTAGAGCGCGTCCCCCTCGAAGGTCCTCGTGAAGAGCGGCGATCGCGGCGAAGTCGGCGAATGAACGCGCCGGCCGCCGCGATGCTGCGCCGGATGCTCGTCGAGGCCGCCGTGTTCGGCGCGCTGGCGGTCGCGTCCACCTGGCCGCTCGTGTTGCGCTTGGGGGACACGGTGCCGTTCGGTGGCGACCGCGCCCCGACGGTGGCGTTCTTCTGCTTGTGGGAGCTGGGCTGGAACCTCGACCGGCTGCCCCATCTCTTCGCCGGCTATTGGAACGCCCCGATCCTCTACCCTGCGCCCTATACGTTCGCGCTGTCCGAGCCGATGCCTCTGCAAGGGATCGCCGCGGCGCCTGTGACCTTCGCGGGCGGTTCGCTGGTGACGGCCTACAACGTGGTGCTCCTTGCCTCTCTCGTGGCCACAGGGTTGGCGGGCAGCCGGCTGCTGCAGCGCCTGGGCAGGCCCTGGCCGGTCGCGCTGGCGGGCGGCGCCATGCTGGTGATGCTGCCGCCGGTGCACGCGAACCTCGACGTGCTGCCGCTGGTGACTTTGGCCGGCGTCCTCGCGACGCTGGCGGCGGTCGAGCGCTTCGGGGGCGAGCCCGGGCTGCGGCGCGGCCTCGCGCTCGGCGTGGCGCTCGGCGTGACGTACGTGCTGTGCGGCCAGTACGGTGTCCTGGTGGCCGTCGTGCTGCTCCTGGCCGGCTGGGCGCTGTGCGATCGCCGGGTGTGGTCCCGGCGGGCGGTGGCAGGCCTCGCCGCGGGCGGGCTCGCGTTCGCGGTCCTCATCGCCCCGCTGGCCGCCGGTCAGATCGCCGCGCGAAAGGCGCACGCGCTGTCGCGCCCGGCCGTCCATTTGGAAAGGCTCTCGGCCGGCGCCGAGCGCTACGCGCGCGTGGCGTGGCCGCAGCTCGTCCCGCTTCCCGGCGTTCGCGTGCCCGACAACGGACATCGCGCGTATTTCGTCGGAACGCTGAAGCTGCTGCTGGGCCTGGCAGCCATCCGCTGGTCGCGCGATCGGCGGTGGACGCGCTTCTGCCTGATGTTCGCGGGCGCCGCCCTGGTCGTCAGCTTCGGCCCGCGCGCTCACCTCGGGCCCGTCTCACTTCACGCACTGCTGTCCGCCGTTGTTCCCGGCTTCGGAGAGGTTCGCAACCTGCATCGGGCCGGCTTCTTCGTGGACCTGGCCCTCGTGTTGCTGGCGGCCGACGGCCTGTGGATGCTCGGTGAGCGCCTGCGCGGCATGCGATGGAGAGCGAAGTGGCACCGGCCGGCGCTCCTGGCCGCGCTGGCCTGCGCGTCCGTGATCGAGATCTGGCCGCGCGACCAGGGCTTTGCGGCGCCCCCGCGAACGGAGGACCATCGTGGCTGGCTGGACATCGTCGCTCGCATCGCTCCAGCCGGCCCCGCCGTCTATATTCCCTTCCCCGCGAGCCTCGACTTCGCCGATCACGTCGCGGTCACCGAGCAGATGCTGCTGGCGCGCGCCCATGGGCGGCCGCTCTTGAACGGCTACTCGGGCTTTTTCCCCACGCGTTACTACGATCTGTGGCGGCGCTGCCTGGCGTTCCCCGAGGCCGCTTGCCTGGACGGGCTCGAGACCGCGGGCGCCCGCGTCGTCCTCGTCTCGCGGCGCCACCTCGAGCGCGGGCGCGTGCTCTCCGGCCCCGGCGGCGGGCGGCTGCGCTGGCTGGGGGGCGACGACCGGGCCGGCGTCGACGTCTACGAGCTCCTCCGTCGGGCTGGTGGAGAGGGGCCATGAAGCCAGTTCGGGCGGCCCAGGGAGATTGCGTGTCACGGACAGCCGCGCCACGTCGCGATATCGTTTGCGAGGACGTCGCCGACCTGGGTGAAGCTGCCGCCGACGAACAGCGATTCCTGAACGCCGTCGTTGAAGACCGCCAGCGCGTCGACCGCCGGGATCCCGCCGGGGCCGCCGCTGACACCGCCGTCCAGCCCCGACCATGCGGTCCCGTCCCATCGGGCGATTCTCCCGACGGCGAGGCCTCCCGCGCTGGTGAACTGGCCGCCGACGTACAGCGCCTTTCCGGATCCGTCGTCGAAGACCGCCATCGCCCGCGCCGTCGCCGGAATGCCGCCATAGAACAGGCCGCCTCCGACGCCGGACCAGGCTTTTCCGTCCCACCGGGCGATGGTGACGGTGCTGATTCCCTTCGGCCTGCCGGCCGTGGCCAGGATGCCACCGGCGTACAGCTCCGGCCCGGCGCCGGCGTCGAACACTTCCAGGGCGCGGACCTCGGAAAGATCGGGTCCGTAGCCGAACAATCCGCCGCCGACCGCGGACCACACGCGGCCGTTCCAGCGGGCGATGTTGTTGGCCGAGACGCGGCCTGCGAAGAGAAAGCTCCCGCCGACGAACAGGGCGGGACGGCCGCGCTCCTGGTATACCTTCAGCGCCAGGACGTATCCGTTGACGCCTCCGTTATCGAGCGCGGACCAGGAGGTCCCGTCCCATCTGGCGACTCCCAGCGCGACCGTCCCTCCCGCCGCGGTGAACAGTCCGCCGGCGTATAACGCCGGACCATCCGGCCCGTCGAAGGTCGCGAGGGCCCGGACTTCGCCGTTGAGGCCATCCCCGAGCGGCGACCACTGCCGTCCGTCCCACCGGGCGATGCGGTTGGCCGGGACCCCGCCCGCCTCGAGGAAGTTCCCTGCGGCATACAGCGCCGGACCGCGGCCATCGTCGAAGACCGCCGTGGCGAGGACGGCCCCGTCGGTGCCGCCGCCCACCTCGGACCAGGATTGCCCGTCCCAGCGGGCGATGTGGGCGGCGGGGAGGCCGCCCGCCGTGAGGAAGAAACCGCCGGCGTACAGCCCCGCGCCGGACCCGTCGTCGAACTCCACCAGACTCCGGACTTCAGCCGGCATCCCCGGGGTCCCCACCAGCTGGCTCGCGTCCCAGTGCGGCAAGCAATCCTGGGCGCCTGCGGGAATCCGTGATGCGAGAACGAACAGCAAAGCACACGAGAGAGCGGTTCGCATGGCGACGCCTCCAAGTACCGGTCGGGCAGCCTGTTTCCTCGACTCCCCGAAGAGTACGCTCCGGCGGCCAAAATGCAACCTCGAGAATACGATATTCCGTCTCCCCCCCCCAGATCGGACCGCGGGAGCCCGGAGGTTCACCACCACGACCAGAATTCGACGCGGAAATAGCGCGCCAGCCGGCGTGTCAGGAGGTCGAGGACCGACCTCCGGCCGCAGATGATCTTCGCGGTCCCGGTCATCTCCGCCTTGAGGAGTTGGTCGGCGTTGTCCAGGGCCGTAGTGACGCGGACGACCTTGAGCCACGGCTGCCCTTCCGCCGACGCGACGGCCGGAGCGATGGCGGTCACCGTCCCCGAGAATGTCCGCCCCGCCAGCGCGCGCGCCTTCAGAAGGACGCTCTGACCCACGCGCACGTCGGCGATCTCCCTCTCGGGAATCTCGATCTCGGCCGTGACCGTGCTGAGCTCGAGAACCTTGGCGACCAGATCTCCCTTCTTCACGTACTGGCCGATCTTTTCCTTCATCCGGGGGGTGGCGACCACGCCGGCGTGCGGCGTCACGAGCCCCAGGAGGCGAATCTGCCCTTCGATATACTCGCGCTGCGTCTCCAGGCGGGCCACGGCCGCCTCGTTCGCCTCGACGTCGTCGCCGGCCCCCTTGAGTGCGGAACGGGACTCGTCCAGCTCCTTGCCCCTCACCGCGACCTGCTCCGCGGCTTCATCGAATTCCCTGGCCGACACCAGCCCCTGTTTGCTCAGGGTCTGCAGCCTGCGGTAGGCGACACGTCCGTATTTGAGACGTTCCTGACCCTTCTCGACGGCGGCCCCGGCGCTCACCCTCCTTTCCTGGAGCACCCGGAGCGTGGCCCGTCTTTCCTGGATTTCCGCCTCGGTCTTCTCGAGCTCCGCCCGCCAGTCACGGTCGGAGATGCGCGCGATCAGATCGCCCGGCCCGACTCGAGCCCCTTCCTCCACCGGCACCTCCTCGATGACGCCGTCCGTCAGGGCGACGATGTCGGCGTTCTGCGAAGGCATGATCTTGAACTCACCGGAGACCTTGAGGGGCATGCGCCCGAAGCAGGCGGCCGCGAAAACCGCCGCCAGGAGAAGTGACGCTCTCACGGGACGGCGTTTCCAGATCGACGCGGCGCCGGTGGGCGCGAGCGCGGCGACCGGCCGGGACAGGAGCCGGCGAAGGGGGTTGCGAAAGAGGATCGCGACGATCGCGGCGAAGATGAGGAACCCGATACCCTGGTAACGCGCCACGAGGCGATCCTGGATGTGCAGCAGGATCAGCCCGAGCATCAGGAAGGAGAACACGGAAGCCAGCAGACCGTAGACGATGAAGATCCGTTTCTCGCGCGGCGTCGCGTTGCCCGTCCCCGAGGGCGGGCGGCCCCACAGCCGCCCGAAGAAGTTCCCGAGATACGCGAACGCCTTGGACCTGAGGTTCGGGACGTCCAGGAAATCGCTCAGGAGGTAGTAGCCGTCCAGCTTGATCAACGGATTGAGGTTGAACAGGCACTTCACTCCCGAGGTCGCCATCACGACCAGGGCCGCCAGGTGCAACCACGTGTCCGGCTCCGTGATGCGCCAAGTCACCGTCGCCAGGGCCCACAGGAACAGCTCGAAGAACGCTCCGGAGAAAGTGACCCAGAGCCTCTTCGCCTTCTGCGGAAAGAGCCAGGCATCGCTGACGTTGCAGTAGAACGCGAGCTGCAGGTAGATCAGCATGACCCCCACCTCGTGCACGCCGCCGCCGAACCGTTTGCACGTGATTCCGTGAGCCGATTCGTGCAGGATTGTGACTGCGAACACCATCAACCAGGCGAACAGAAGGACCGGCGGCTGCAGGAGCCGGCCGAGATCCTGGGCGAGCTCCTGAGTGTGCGCGACGCTCCACCCGATCGTGGCGAGGATCAGGACCGTCGCGCTCAGCAGGAAGGCCGGTGTGAAGAAGAACCCGAGTCTCGGGGCGAGAGCGCCGAAGAGCCGATCCGGATCGCAGACCTTGACCCTCAGATAGAGGGGATTGCCGCGGATCCTGCCGCGGCTTTCCGCGGGCCGGCCCGTTCCCGTCTCCAGCCCCGCGATGAGGCCGAGCGATCGGATCCTGTCGATGAACCGCTCGACCGCGCCGGGAGGCACCGCGGCGGCGCACTCCGTTTCCAGCTTCGCGCGGATGGTCCCGGGGTCGGCCGCGCTCTCGAGGTGCTTGAGGATGAAAAACTCGGCTTCGCGGAATCGGAAGAACCGGCCCGTCGAAGGATCCTTGACGATGTGGAAGAGCCCTTCGGGCGTCTCCTGGGTGCTGAAGACGAGGTCGTCTCTGAGCCGCGCGGGTTGCATCTCCATGATCGCCTCGCGTCCCGCGCCGGCCACCGCCTCAACCGCCCGGTGGCCGGCCACGGGGCCGGATTACCAAGCCTGCTCCTACGGGTTGGCGCTCCCTTCCGGGTTCGCGCTTCCCTCGGGATTGGCGCTGCCCGAGGGATTCTGCCCGGCGTTGCACTGATTCCCGGGCTGGCCGTCGTACCCTCCGGTGCCCGTGACGCTCGGCGCGATCCGCTCCTCCAGGACTTCGATCGTCAATTCCATTCTCCGTCACCTCCCTTGGCGACCACCCGGCACGACGGCCGGGCGGCATGATGCGGGCGGCGGCCCGCCGCGCGTCGCGACGAGCCGTCGCCCTTCTGCTTCAGTTGCCGTGCGAGTCCGCCGTGTGGCTCGACGGCTGCGGCGAGGAACCGTTGGATACTTCGTTCCCGGGATTTCCGTTGCTCTCGCCGGGAACACCGTTGATGCTGTCGGGCGCGATCCGTTCCTCGAGTTCTTCGACTTTCAGATCGTGAAGATCCATCGTGTCTCTCCTTTCTTGCTCCACGGTCATTCGTCAGAATTCGCTGGAAGCGTTGCGCGCTTCAGGGAGTCGAAACCTGACCGCCCGTGCCCTCGTTGCCCGGATTGTTCGTGTTGTTGAGCGGCGGGTTGTTGTTGCCCGGGTTGCCGAGACCGCTCGGCGCGATCCGCTCCTCGAGCACCTCGATCTCGAGATGGATCTTCTTCGCCATTCGAATCACCTCCTTTCACCTGCTGGCAGCCTAGACCCGACCGGAAGCGCCGCCTATCCGGAGATCTCCTGAATCGCGACGAGGGGAACCACGGAACGAGGCTCGATAGGAGCGCGCGGGTGCTGGTGACCGCCCCACCCGCCGGAGGGCGATCGGGACCGGGCCGGACCGCGGTCCACCCAGTGAAACCGCCCTGACCCCTCCGGGGTCCCGAATGCGTACTATTCGGCATGGTGCCAAACATGCAGTCCGCCACCCCGTCCATTGCCCTCGGCTCCGGCCCCACGCCCGCGCACGCCTCCCGGCGTGCCGCCCCTGCCGCGGCCGCCGCGCGCGTCGCGCTCGCGGTGCTCTCCCTCTCCGCCGCCGCGGCGCCCGCGCTCGCCGCCGACGCCTGGGGCGGCACCAAAAGGATGGTCTCCGCCCGGGCGTACTTCACGCTGACCACCCTCGCCGACGGACGGGCGCTCGCGACCGGCGGCAGGGACGGCCCGCAGACGACGACGGCGACCGCCGAGGCGTACGACCCGGCGTCGCGCTCGTGGGCGGCGACCGGCAGCCTGGCGTCGGCGCGGTCCGAGCACACGGCGACCCTCCTGGCCGACGGGCGGGTGCTGGTCACGGGCGGGTTCAACAGCGCGCTTCCTGGTCGCTACGCCACCGTCGAGCTGTACGACCCGGCGAGCGGCTCCTGGTCGCCGGGGGCGAGCATGGTCGCGGCGCGCAACGGGCACGCCGCCGTGCGGCTCCTCGACGGGCGCGTCCTGGTGTGCGGCGGCAACGGCAACACCGGTCAGCTCGCGTCGTCGGAGGTGTACGACCCGGCGACCGGGCTGTGGCAGTCGGTCGGGAACATGGCGACGGCGCGCACCTACCACCGCGCCGTCCTGCTCGACGACGGCCGGGTCCTGGTCTCCGGCGGCCCCGGGGCGGGAATCCCTCTGGCCTCGGCGGAGGTGTTCAACCCAACCACCGGCACATGGTCCGCCGCGGGGACGATGGCCAACGGCCGCTACCACCACGCCATGACGCTCCTGGCCGACGGGCGGGTCCTGGTCGCGGGGGGCTACGGGCAGGGGGCGCCCCTGCAGTCCGCCGAGATCTACGACCCGGCGACGAACCAGTGGTCCCCGACCGGCGGGTTGGGGACGGCGTGCTACGGCCTGACCGCGACGCTGCGGCCGGACGGCCGGGTGCTCGCCGCCGGCGGTGCGCCGATCAGCGGCCCGCCGCTGGCGACGACGCTGCTGTACGACCCGGCGACCGGCGCGTGGTCGCCGGCGGGCAGCCTGGGCGGCGGCCGGGCCGATCACGCCGCGACGCTCCTCGCCGACGGCTCGGTCCTGGCCGCCGGCGGCCGATTCGAGGCCACCGCGGACCTGTATGGCGCGTTTCCCGAGTCGTGGTCGCCGGCCGCCAACATGGCGGCCGACCGTTCGTACCACACCGCGACGCTCCTCGGCACGGGCGACGTCCTCGTCGCAGGCGGCGACAGCGCGCTCCTCGGCGGCACCACCGCCGCTGCCGAGAGGTACACGCCCTCGAGCAACGGCTGGACGGCGGCGGGGGACATGACCGAGGGGCGGATGTCGCACGCCGCGACGCGGCTCGCCGACGGGCGGGTGCTGGTCACGGGCGGGTACAGCGACGCGGCGGGGACCTCGATCGCGGACGCACGCCTGTTCAGCCCCGCCGCCGGGCACTGGTCGGCCGCCGGGCCGATGTCCGAGGCGCGCGACTCGCACACGTCGACCCTCCTCGACGACGGCCGCGTCCTCGTCGCCGCCGGGCTCGATCAGGGGCCGTACGTCTCGCTCACCGGGTCGGAGCTGTATGCGCCGGCGGCCGGGGCCTGGGCGCCGACCGGCAGCCTCGCCACCGGCCGCGATTCCCACACCGCGACGCTCCTCCTGGACGGCAAGATCCTGGTGACCGGCGGCTGGGACGAGACGACCTTCGAGCCGCTCGCCAGCGCCGAGATCTACGACCCGAAAACCGGGGCGTGGAGCCCGACCGGCTCCATGGCCATCGCGCGCGCCGGGCACACCGCCACGCTCCTGTACGACGGCCACGTGCTGATCGTCGGCGGGTATGGAGAGTCCGACGTTCTCAGGACCGCCGAGGTCTACGAGCCGGCGAACGACGGGTTCGCCTCCGCCGGCTCGACGATTTGGCCGCGCGTCCGGCATACCGCGACGCTCCTGCTCGACGGCCGCGTGCTGCTTGCCGGTGGGCACAGCGGCAGCGGGCGGATGGCGAGCGCCGAAATCTTCGACCCGATCGCGTACACCTGGACGCCGACGGCCAACCTGAGCGTCACGCGCGACGGGCACACGGCGACGACGTTACTGGACGCGCGGGTGCTGGTCGCCGGAGGGTTCAGCGGGAGCGCCAGCCTGCAGGGCGCCGAGATCCTCACGCTCCCGCCGGGGCCTCCGGGCCAGCCGCGCAACGTCGTCGCCGCGGCCGGCGATCAGATGGCGCTCGTGTCGTGGACGCCGCCCGCATGGAACGGCGGCAGCCCCGTCACCCAGTACACCGTCCAGGCGGAGCCCGGCGCCATCCAGATCGGGGTCAGCGCGTCGCTCACGACGGTGCCGCTCGACGGCCTGGTCAACGGGGTGCCGTACACCTTCACCGTGAGGGCGAGGAATGCACTGGGCGCGGGCCTGTGGTCGTATCCCTCGCACGTCGCCGTCCCGCAGGGGGGCGCCGCCGCGCCCGACGCGACGTCGGTCTCCCTGGGTCCGGCCGGCGGCACCGCGACGACCGACCCGGCGTCCGCCGGCCCCACCGCCGCCGATCCCGTCGAGACCACGGTCGCGGTGCCACCCGGCGCGGGCGGCGGCGAGGTGACGATCGCCGAGAGCACCGCGTCGGCGTCGGCGCCGTCCGGATATCAGTTCCTCGGCCAGCAAGTGGAGATCACCGCCACGGCGGGAACGACCGCCGCCAACCCGCTCGCGATCACCTTCACCATCGACGCGTCGCTGGTTGCCGGGCTGACGCCCGCGTCGATCGCCGTCTTCCGCTCGGAGGACGGCGGCGCGCCGGTGCTCGTGCCCGACTGCTCAGGCGTCCCGGGCGTCGCCTCGCCCGATCCGTGCGTCGCGTCGCGCGGCTACGTCGGGGGCACCGGCGACGTCGCCATCGCCGTGCTGACCTCGCGCGCGAGCCTTTGGAACCTCGCCGCCGCCGCGGGCGGCGGCTGCCCGGGGGCGTGCGACGACGGCGATCCGTGCACGGAAGACGTGTGCGACGAGGCGACGCACCAGTGCCGCTTCCCACCCGTGACCTGCGACGACGGCGACGCCTGCACGATCGATCTCTGCGGCGCCCTGGGGTGCACCCACACCGTTCCGGTGCCGGGCGCTCCCGACCCGATCCTGTTCACGAGCCAGGCGGTCCTGTCGTGGTCGGGGAGCGGGGGTGCGGGCGCCACCCATTCCAACACCTACCGCGGGACGATCCCGGCGCAGATGCTCGCCAGCCGGTTGCCCGGCGCCGTGTACGACACGATCTGCTTCGAGAGCGCCGACGCGGCGGGGGACGGGGCGCAGACGAGCACCGACCCGGCGGCGCCCGCTCCGGGGAGAGCGTTCTTCTACCTGGTCAGCGGAGAGTCCGACTGCGCCGAGAGCCCGCCCGGGTTCGCGTCGTCCGGAGTGGCGATCCCGAACGGGGCGCCGTGCCCGACCCCGCCCTGACCTGGCGCGGGGACCGAGAGAGTCCCGACCGCACGTGATCGAATCCCTCGAACTCGAGACTGGTTGGAAACCGGAATCGCGAGACTGCCCGGGTCATCTGAAGCCTCGCACCCCCACATCCTCGCCAAGCCCGACCCCTGACGGCGCATGCGCTCGCGACAGGGCCCGTTGACGGATCCTGCCGGCGCCCCCTAAAGTGGACTCGCAGCCAACCTGACTGGCCACAGGGGCACACGACCTATGCACACGCTGACCTTCCTGGAAGATCTCGCCGTCGTCATGATCGTCGCGGGTGTCGTGACGGTCGTCTTCCAGAAGCTGCGGCAGCCCGTGGTGCTCGGCTACATGATCGCCGGCATCATCATCGGGCCCCACACGCCTCCCTTTCCGCTGATCACCGACCAGAAGGCGATCGAGACTCTGGCGGAGCTGGGGATCATCTTCCTCATGTTCTCCCTCGGTCTCGAATTCAGCCTGCGTCGCCTGCGGCGCGTGGGCGTCGCCTCCCTGCTCGCGGCCCTGCTCGAGATCGTGATGATGCTGGGCGCCGGGTACGCGATAGGGCGGGCCTTCGGATGGAGCGAGATCGACAGCATGTTCCTGGGGGCCATGATCGCCATTTCCTCCACGACGATCATCGTCAAGGCCCTTCAGGAGCTCGGCCGGACGAAGGAAGAGGCCTCCCAGCTCATCTTCGGCATCCTGATCGTCGAGGACCTGGTCGGGATCGCCATGATTGCCTTCCTGACCGGCTTCGCCACGTCGGGGCGCGTCGATCCGGCGGAGATCCTGCTGACCATCGGCCGCCTGGCCGCCTTCGTGGGGATCCTGGTGCTTCCGGGTTTGCTGATCGTTCCGCTTCTGCTGAGCGCCATCGCCCGACTTCGGCGCGATGAGATGCTCCTCATCTCGGTGCTCGGTCTCTGTTTCGGCGTGTCGCTGCTCTCCGCCAAGCTCGGCTACAGCGTCGCTCTGGGCGCCTTCATCATCGGCGCGCTCATCGCGGAGTCCCGGGAGAGCGGCCGGGTGCAGGGCCTCACCGAGCCGATCCGTCACATGTTCAGCGCCGTGTTCTTCGTGGCGATCGGGCTGCTGATCGATCCCCGCCTGATCGGCACCCACGCCGTTCCCATCGTGGCCATCAGCCTGGCGATCGTGGTGGGGAAGGTCCTCACGTGCGCCCTGGGCGCCCTGCTCTGCGGGCGCGACATCCGGACGTCTCTGCGTGTGGGGATGGGGCTGGCGCAGATCGGCGAGTTCTCGTTCATCATCGCCGCCCTGGGCATCTCGCTGCGCGTGACGGGAGAGTTCCTCTACCCGATCGTGGTCTGCGTCTCGGCGATCACGACGTTTCTCACGCCGTACATGATGCGCTGGTCCGACCCGTTCGCCGGAGCGCTCCAACGCACCGCCCCGAGGAGCGTCCTCGCCGCCATCGAGCTCTATGGCACACACGTCCGGCGCCTGGGGGAGTCGACCGAACCTCCCGCCGGCGCCCGTCTGCTCCGCCGCCTCGCCCTGCGACTGCTCATGAACATGGGCATCATCATGGCCGTGTTCCTTTCGGCCCGGGCCGCCTGGCCGAAGATGAGTGTCTCGCTCGCGCGATTTCCAGACTGGCTCGGAGGGGAGCGGACGTTCCTCTGGGGATCGGCGCTCGTCCTGAGCCTGCCCGTTCTGGTGGTGGCGTTCCGCAACCTGAGGGCCCTGGGCACGGTCCTGGCCGGAATGAGCGTTCCCCGGCGCGAGCCCCACGAGCAGGCCGACACGAGCCGGGCGATCATCTCTACCACGGTGATTCTTGCCGGCAGCATCGGCATCACGATCGTCGTCCTGCTGCTCAGCTCCGCCATCCTCCCACCTTGGCCCGCGCTGGTGGCCCTGCTGCTGGTGCTCACGGGAGCCACGGTGTTCGCGTGGCGACCCGTCGCCGCACTCTACGAACGGGCCGCCCTGGCGTTCCATGCCCCCATCGACTCCATCGCCGCTCAGCATGGAGACCAGCCCGCACCGCTTTACGACCTGCCACACGAGATGGAACTCGAAAGAGTCTCGATCCCGGCCGCGGCGCGTGCGCTCGGTCGGCGCATCCGCGAGCTCGAGATCCGCAGCCGCACCGGGGCGAGCGTCGTCGCCATCGGGCGCGGAGGGCAGCGGGTCGTGAACCCCTCTCCCGACGAAGAGCTGCAGGCCGGTGACGACGTCTTCCTCCTGGGAGACGCCTTCCAGCGGAAGAGCGCCCGGGAACTTCTTGCAACGAGCACGCCGCCTCGATCGACCCCGGGTACCGGTGGCTGATTAGGCCGGCAGCCGCCCCTTGAGGTCCGCGGCCACGAACGGGCCAGGCTCTGCGATGAGCCGCCGGGCCGCGTCTACTTGCTCCCAGACGTTCCACAGGAGCACGCCTCTCACCCGGCCGGCTCTCAGATAGTAGATCACGCCCTCACGGTAGGGCTCTTTCCAGTCCGCCACCGTCTCCAAACGCGCGTCAACTTCACCGACGGCTTCGTATCCGAGCTCGAAGAGATCCGAATAAAACGACGGGAGGTGGTCATAAGAGACCGTCTCGCCCGCCATGGCCCGGCCTGCCATTCCGCCCATCGTATTGGCATTATCCTCGTGCTCGACGCGCAGCCACTGGCCCAGCGCGGGATTATGAAAGCTGGCCACGTCTCCCGCCGCGTAGATGTCCGGATGGCTGCTGCGCAGGGAAGCATCCACCCGAATGCCGTTTTCAACCTTCAGCCCGGCCGCCTGGGCGAGCTCGATGTTAGGCTGGACGCCGATCCCGGCCACTACGCCCTCGACCCGGACTTCCCGCTCGCTCCCGTCCTGAGCGTTGCGAATTCTCAGCATGGACCTTTCCTGGCGCGCTTCCATGCCGACCACGGACGTCCCGGCCAGGACCTCGACCCCCTTCTGGCTGTAGTAGTCGTTCAAGAATCTGGCGAGATCGGACGGAAACACACGGCTGCCGATGCCCTCGCCGGGAAAGGCGAGCACGACTTCCTTGCCGTTCATCGCCAGCGCGGCCGCCACCTCGGAGCCGATGAACCCGCCGCCAATGATCGCGAACCGTCGGCCCTGCTCCGTCAGGTCGCGCAGCCGTCGGTAATCGTCCAGGGTGCGAAAGTAGATGACCTGCTCGGCACCGAACGACAAACGGCGCGGTGTGGCGCCCATGGCCAGCAGCAGCTTGTCGAAGGTATGGACGGTCCCCTGGTCATCGGTGACCCCCTTGGTCTGGACATCCAGCTGCCGGGCTCGCCGCCCCAGGTGGAACGTCACACCCAGATCGTCGTTCTTGCGCCAGATGCTCTCCAGGGGCCTGTCTTTCCAAAGACCCTTGGACAGCGGCGGGCGGTTGTAGGGAGGATGCGGCTCGGAGCCGATCAGACCGATCGAGCCGCTGCGATCGCGCTCGCGGATTCCGTGGAGGGCGGCGTCCGCGGCCATGCCGCCCCCGACGATCAGGTATTTGGTGTTCGGCATGGTCCTCTGCCTCCTCGACCGGGAAACCGCGAGATCATAGCCCTCTAGAGGGACTTCAGGTATTCGATCAGGTCGTGCTTCTGCCCGTCGCTCAGTCCGAGCCGAAGAAATCCGTCATAGTGATTGACGACATCCCCGAGCGTCGCGAAACGGCCGTCATGGAAGAAGCCACCTTTCGTATGCGTCCACAGTCCCTTGAGCGGGGCGGTGCGGTAACGCCGGTCGGGCGCCCGCTCGGCCTGGAACGCATCGATGCCGATCTCTTCCGGGGTGTGCATGTTCCAGCCAGGCTCGGTGAACAACGGCGGAACGTGGCACGAAGCGCACCGACCCGGGCCGTTGAACACGACCCGGCCGCGCGTGGCAGCCTCGCGGTCAAAGCTGCCCTTGCGAGGTGAAGGAGCGGGGATCGCGAGTTGGTACAGGTGCAGGGGAGCGAGCTTTGGCGTGATCAGATCGGGATCGTTGCGCACGTTGCCGAATCCCGCCCGCGCCGCGACGGGGAACTGAACCGCGTCGTCGAGGCGCGGGTCGTAGAACGTCCCCTTTCCGTGCATCTCGAGGTTGGCGACGAAGGTGTTCCAGTACGTGACCGATCCATAGCCGGTCCATGTGTGCAGATTGACGCCGGCGAGGCCGAACGCCGGTGGGATCAGCGTTGCCGCGCTCCGGCCGTCGGGCTGGAACGCCTTGCCGTCGAGAAACAGCTCGGCGTCGAACTTGCCGGGCCCCCAGCTCGCGAGGACCGTCTGGACAGTCGCCTCGTCCACTCCCAGGAGATCGGCCACGGGCTTCAGGTTCGGTGAGAGACCTACGATGGCGCCCACATTGA